>CAZEKK010000419.1:0-2103 GCA_964512905.1 uncultured Solirubrobacteraceae bacterium | reverse complement strand
ACGCGGTCCCGGGCTCGCTGCTCGGCAAGGCGCAGGTGGCGCAGGAGATCTTCGACCTCAAGTTCGTCCAGCCGACCCCGCCGAAGAAGCCCAACTTCTTCGCGATCCCGGGCGACAAGAAGGTCACCATCGTGTGGCAGCCCTCGGAGACCGAGACCAGCGGCGACTCGTACAGCTCGGCCTCGGACCCGAACTACCGCCAGTTTGACGTCGCCGGCTACCGCATCTACCGCGGCCGCCGGGCCGAGTCGTCGGGCCTGAGCCTGCTGGCCCAGTTCGACATCGCGGGCGACGTGTTCGTGGACGTCACCGGCCAGGTCAACAGCCTCGACGCCCTTGGCTTCACCGACTGCGCGCCGGACCTCGGCATCTTCATCAGCTGCACCTCGGCCGGGACCAACGCGGGCGGCGTGGCGATCACCACCCCGCGCACCATCTCGCTCGACGGCCCGATCACCCAGTACAAGGCGGTGGTGCCGAGCGCGCCGCACGCCTACGCCACCTCGGTGGACACCGCCCTCACCGGCGGCGACACCGGCCTCCCGGCCCTCTCGGGCACCGGCGTGCCGTACATCTTCACGGACGAGGCCGGCGCCTGCAACGGCTGCGGCGTGCAGAACGGGCAGAACTACTTCTACATCGTCACCGCGTTCGACATCAACTCGGTCCGCTCCGGCCCGTCCAGCCTCGAGTCCCAGAAGACGGGCCTGAAGCGGGTGGTCCCGCAGCGTGCGCCGAGCAACACGTCGAGCACGGGCCAGCTGGGCACGGTGCAGGTGGCGGGCCGCAACGGGCCGCTGCCGGCCGGCACGGTCCCGACCATCGATCCGACGAACGGCACCTTCAGCGGGCCGTTCCCGCCCGCCAACGCGGCCTCGATCAGCCTCGCCGCCTTCCTGCCCCAGGTGCTGCCGGCCTCGGGTGCGGTGCAGGTGATGCTCGAGGACATCGAGCCGGGGTCGGCCTACAACGCGATCCCCGCCACCTACCACTGGGGCGCGATCTCGGGCACGGACACCTTCCGCTTCACCACGTCGCTGGACCAGGACGCGACGTCGGCCGAGCACAGCGCGAGCGGGCTGTATGACGCCGTGCAGCTCGACCCGACCCTCGCGGCCAAGTACGGCGGCGGGGCGGGCTACAAGCTGCTCGGGTCCATCACGCACTCGATCCCGGGCAACTACTACACCAGCGAGTGGGGCCGTGGCTGCGTCAACGGCGCGCCCGACTTCGCGGCCGGCGCCTGCGACTACAACGGCGCGCGCTGGTTCGACGGGGCCAACGAGACCTACCCGCACCCGACCCGCGGCAACGGCCAGAACTTTGCGCCGGGCACCGTGAACCGGGGCGTGGTGGGCGGCATCACCAACGGCGGCTTCAACAACGCGGGCGCGCTCGCGGGTGTTGAGGTCATCTACCAGGTGATGGGCTACCAGACCGTCGGCAACAACTGGCGTGACATCAGCGGCGTGCTCGGTGCCTCGAAGCGCTCCGCCGACTACAAGGTGTACTGGAGCGCCACCACGGCCGGCCTGGTCGACAGCGTCATCGACGTCACCCACGATGTCGTGGTGCCGTTCGACGCCACGCGCATCGGCCCGACCTGGGGCATCCTGACGGCGGCCAACACGGCCACCTTCGGCACCAACGTCAACTTCGACCGCCGCGCCGAGCTCTCCCTCACCGACTTCGGGTGCGTGGAGCCGTTGCGCAGCCTCCCGGGCCCGCAGACCCGCATCCAGTGCGGCACCGCGGCGCTCGGCGACGGGCCGGTCTATGCGCTGAGCAACACGGCGACCCTCGGCCCGATCGTGTTCCACGCGGCGAGCCAGACCGACGTGCGGACCAGCACCAACACCGGCACCGGCTTCGCGATCGCGATGCCCGGCGGCCTCTACCTCATGCAGATGACCGCGCTGCCGGCCCCCGGCTCGGTGTGGACGCTGCGTGACTACGTCGGCGTCATCAACGGCGGCGGCGGCGCGGTGGGCTTCGGCGGCGACGACGGGCCGTACTCGTTCGTCCCGTATCCGCGGCCGTTCCACGCCGTCGGCGCGAGCCTGCAGATCGCCTTCACCACGGCGAACGCGCAGGTGGCGGCCA
>CAZEKK010000418.1:0-2105 GCA_964512905.1 uncultured Solirubrobacteraceae bacterium | reverse complement strand
CCCGCCCGGCCGGCGATCATCCCCCAGTCCGGAGAGGCGCTCACCGCCGCACGCCCCGCCTCGACTGCCCAGTTGAGCGGGTTGAAGTCCGAGGCGGTCTGCATCCAGCCGGGCATGAGGCTCTTCTGCATGAACGTCACCGACATGAACGAGAGCGGCAGCAGCAGGAACTGGACCGCGGCGATCAGGGTCTCCTCGCGGCGCACGAGCAGGGCCAATCCGATCGACAGCGACCCGAAAGCGAAGCCGACGAGCGCCGAGACGGCGATCAGGACCGCGACGCCGAGCGCCCCGTTGTCGAAGCTGGAGCCGACGGCGAGCGCGAGGCCGATGATGATCAGCGACTGGATCACGGTCGTCAGCCCTCCCTGCGCGAGGCGGCCCCAGATCAGTGACGAGCGCCGCACCGGCGAGACCAGGAAGCGGTCGACGACGCCGCGATCGATGTCCTCGATCAGGGGCATCCCCGTCCAGCCGGCGCTGAAGAACGCGGTCATCACGACCACCCCGGGCGCGATGAACTCGATGTAGCTCGACGAGCCGAAGCCGGGGATGTCGGCCACCGACTTGAAGAGCGCGCCGAACAGCAGCAGCCAGATCACGGGCTGCACGAGCGTGACCGCGATCCACCACGGCTGGCGCCACAGCGCCATCAGGTGGCGGGCGGTCATGTGGCGGGTGTCGAGCAGGGCCTTCATCGGGCGGCCTCCTTGCGGTCGTCTGGGGCGTGGGCGCCGGCCTCCGCCTCGCTGAACGTCCTCCCCGCGTGGCGCAGGTAGACGTCGTCCAGCGACGGCCGCGCGACGCTCACCGAGGCGACGTCGATGCGGCCCGCTTCCAGGGCGGCGAGCAGCGCGGGCACGGTGCCGGCTCCGTTGTCGGCGCGCGCGTGCAGCCCGCGGCCGTCGACCTTTAGCTCGCGGATCGCCTCGACGCCGGCCAGCGCCGAGCGCACGTCGGCCTCGACCGCGCCGTTGCCGAGCTCCACGTGAATCGCGTCGCCGCGCAGCTCGCGCTTGAGCTCGTCGGGCGAGCCCTCCACGACGACCCGCCCACGGTCGACGATCGCGAGCCGCGACGCGAGCCGGTCCGCCTCCTCGAGGTAGTGCGTCGTGAGCAGCACCGTCAGGCCTTGGCCGGTGAGTCGCGCGATCTCGTCCCACATCTCCGCGCGAACCTCGGGGTCCAGGCCGGTGGTGGGCTCGTCGAGGAACAGCACGCGAGGCGAATGAACCAGCCCGAGCGCCACGTCGAGGCGTCGCTGCATGCCGCCGGAGTACTCGCGCACGAGGCGCCCGCCGGCATCGGCGAGCCCGAACTGCTCGAGCAGCTCGTCGATGCGCCGCTCGAGGTCACGCCCGCCCATGCCGTGGACCTGGCCCTGGAGGCGCAGGTTCTCGCGGCCCGTCGCCTCCCGATCGAGCCCGCCGGCCTGCGAGACGACCCCGATCGCCTCGCGCACCCGCGCGGGCGCGGCGAGGATGTCGTGGCCGGCGACCTTTGCGGTGCCGCTGTCCGGTCGCGACAGCGTGGTCAGGATCTTCACGGTCGTGGACTTGCCGGCGCCGTTCGGTCCGAGCAGGCCGAACACCGTGCCGGCCTGTACCGAGAACGAGATGCCGTCCAGCGCGCGGACGCCCTTCGGGTATGTCTTGACGAGGTTCTCCGCCTCGATTGCTGCCATTGCGATCCCCCTGGCGGCGCTGCAGTTGTGCTCGAACTCGCCGCCGCGTGCCTCGGCGTGAACCTCACGGACCTGCGTTGCATCGACATCGTAGAACGGCTCTATGGCCCGGTCCTGCGCGACGGCGAGGAGTCGGGGACCCGGCTGGCCCGCGAGCTCAGGGAGCGAGCACCGTGATCCCGTGCTCGCGCGCCCCGTCGGCAAGCCGCCGATCGTAGGTCAGCAGGGCATCGAGCCGATCGGCGTCCGCGAGCCGCAGGGCCGTGACGAGGTGAATCGCGTCGAGCGTCGCGACCGCCGCGGGGGAGACCGTTTCGGCCGCGGCAAGCACGTCCGCGTCCACCGGGATCAGGGCCACCCCCGACAGCAGGCGGTTCGCGTCGCCGAGCCGACCGGCGCGCAGACCGAGGCGACAGAGCTC
>CAZEKK010000417.1:0-2112 GCA_964512905.1 uncultured Solirubrobacteraceae bacterium | reverse complement strand
GGCGGTCGTCGTGGCGGAACGGGAGGTGCTCGAGCAGGCCGCCGACGGTGTCGATCCCGAGCGCTGCGGCGGCCTTGGCGGCGCGGTCGGGCTTGACCGCGATCGACTCGGCCAGCCGGGCCGGGTGGGGCATGGAGTGCAGCGTCACGGCAGCCAGCTCCTCGGGCGTGAAGGGCTCGGTGCTGGCGAAGCGGACGGGCGCGGCGGCGGACATGGCGTCCAGGGATGATGGCGCGGTCGGCGGTCGGCGGCCGACCGCGGGGCCGCGCGGCGATGCCGGTTCGGCGATGCCGGTTCGGCGATGCCGGTTCGGCGATGCCGGTTAGGCGATGCCGGTGGCGGCCGCGCGGCGATGGCGGTTGCGGCCGCGGCGCGACCGTGCGCGTCGCCTTCGCCGCCAGCGCCGCCGCCACGGCCAGGCTGCAGGTCCTCCAGGGCCGCCGCGTTCGCGCGACTGCGACCAAGCGCATCACCCGGGCCGGCCGCACCACGATCACCCTGGCCGGCAAGGTCCGCGGCAAGCCCCGCCTCGCCGCCGGCCGCTACACCATTCGCCTCACCACCACGGGCGCCGACAAGCAGACCGCCACCGACACCGCCAGGCTCACCGTCACGCGATAGCAGCGCTCCTGCTCGGTCGCCGCCAGCCACCACCACGGCGGATCTGACGGGGTGGACACCCTCTGGTCGGCACGCGCTCCTACTCCGCCGCCACGAGCCACCACCAGCTCGGCTGGCCGCCGTCGCGGTGCTCGACCTCGGCGCCGTCGGGCGCCAGCGCGGCGACCTGCTCGGGCGCGAGCGGGGCGCCATCGCCGGCGATGCAGGTGATGATCTCGGCGTCGGCGCCGAGGCGGCCGAGCACGTCGCGCAGCGCGGCCTCGGCGTCGCCCCAGGCGACGATCTCCTCGTCGACGAACCCGACGGCGTCGCCGGCGGCGAAGCGCCCCTGGGCGTCGTCGCGGGCGGCGGGCGCCACGCCGCCGGTGCGCACCCACGCCAGCGCCGCCTCCATCTCGGCGGCGTTCCAGTCGGCGTCGTGCCCGGGCTCGAGCCCGACCGCTGCGGCGAGCCCGGCCTGCTGAGAGCGCGCCGCGACCACCCGGACCTGCTTGTCGGACAGCTCCGCGGCCCGTTCGGCGGCCATGATCACGTTCGGGCTGTTCGGCAGCACGACGACCTGCTCGGCGGGCACGGCGTGGATGCCGGCCAGCAGCTCCATCGTCGACGGATTCAGCGTCGCCCCGCCGTCGAGGGTGTGGGCGCCGAGCCCCTCGTAGAGCGTGCGCAGGCCGGCGCCGGCCACCACCGCCAGCACCCCGCAGGTCGCCTCGGCCTCGGGCGGCGCGCCGAGGTCGCCGTTGTGGGCCATGCGCTCGTCGCGCTCGGCGACCTGCTCGTGCATGTCCGCCACGTCCAGGCGCGACACCTCGCCCGCCTCGGCGAACAGCGCCGTCGCCGCCTCGGGGTCGTCGGTGTGGACGTGGATCTTGAGCGTGCGCTCGTCGCCGACCACAAGCACCGAGTCGCCGATCGCCTCGAGCGCGTCGACGAAGGGGCGCGCCTCGAGCCCCTGGCCGGTGACGGCGAAGTTCGTGCAGTAGCGGTAGGTGGAGGACTCGTGCTCGGGATGCGTGATGCGCGCCGGCGCGTAGTGCTCGGGATCGGGCAGGTCGGCTCCGGCCGCGCCGGTCAGCGCGGCGAGCACGCCGGCGAACATGATCGTGACCGCATGGCCGCCGGCGTCGACGACCCCGGCCTCCTTGAGCACCGGCAGGAGGTCGGGCCCGCGCCTGACCGACTCCTCGCCCGCCGCGATGGCCGTCGTCAGCACGGCGGCGAGCGCGGCGTCCTGCTCGGCGTCGGTCGCGCCGTCGTCCAGGCGCGAGTCGGGCATGTGGGCGACCTCGTGGGTCAGCCGCGTGGCCATCTCCCGCACGACGGTCAGGATCGTCCCCTCCGCCGGCGAGCGGACCGACGCGTAGGCTCGGTCGGCGGCGCGCCCCATCGCGGCCGCGACGAGGACCGGGTCCACCAGCTCGCCGGGGCGGGACGCGAGCTCCTCCGCGGCGCCGCGGATGAGCTGCGAGAGGATCACGCCGCTGTTGCCGC
>CAZEKK010000416.1:0-2112 GCA_964512905.1 uncultured Solirubrobacteraceae bacterium | reverse complement strand
CTTCGCGAACGCCGAAGCGGAGTCCGCGGAAGCCCGGGTGGAGCCTGCGGGCGTCGGGGCTGTGCCCGGGGACGGCGGCGACGCGGCCGCGGCGGGCGACGCCGTCGCGGTCGCGGGCTTCCGCATCGGCCACAACCTCGCGTGGGGTCGCTTCCTCTACGTCGACGACCTCTCGACGCTGCCCGGCGCCCGCGGTCGCGGCCACGCCGGCGCGCTGCTGGAATGGGTGCTCGCCGAGGCGCGGGTGCAGCGCTGCGACGAGGTGCACCTGGACTCGGGGGTCCAGCCCGAGCGGTGGGACGCCCACCGGCTCTATCTCAACCACGGATACGCGATCACGTCGCACCACTTCGCGCGGCGTGTGGACGCCTGACGGTCGCGCCTCTCACCGCTCCAGCATCCGCGCCATCAGCTCCCGGGCGCCGGCCTTGCTCAGCGGCTCGTTGAGGTTGCCGCACTTCGGCGACTGCACGCAGGAGGGGCAGCCGCGGCGGCAGCGGCACTCGGCGATCAGGCGGTGGGCGTCGGCGACGAGGGTCTCGAAGGAGCGAAACCCCTGGCGGGTGATGCCGACGCCGCCCGGGTGGCCGTCGTAGATGAAGATCGCGGGTCCCCCGGTCTGGGGGTGGAAGTTCGTGGACAGGCCGCCGATGTCCCAGCGGTCGCACATCGCCAGCAGCGGGAGCACGGCAATCTGGCTGTGCTCGGCGGCGTGCAGCGAGCCGAGCATCTCCTCGATCGGGAACTCGCTGCCGAGCACCTCGCCGTCCAGCTCGTACCAGAGGGCCTGGGTCGAGTACTCGGTCACCGGCAGGTCGAGCGCGACGAACTCGAGCACCTCGTGGTCGGTGAGCCGCACCCGCTGGTAGCCGAGCACCTGCTCGGAGACCGCCACCGTGCCGAACGAGAGGGTCACGCCCATCGTCTCGCGGCGGTCCAGGAGGCGCTCGATGTCGGTCGAGGTCTCGCGCTTGGGCTGGGTGTAGTAATCGCCCGAGAAGGGCTGCACGATCACGCGCCGGCCGTGGAGGTCCAGTGCGACGACGTCGTAGGAGCGCCCGAGGTGCAGGTAGACCGCGCCCTCGTGCACGGTCGAGAAGGCCCGGGCCGCCTCGACGGAGCCGATCACCTCGCCGGACCCGGCGTCGACGATCGCGAAGCTGTCCGCCGAGGCCGACCGCAGCGAGACCTCGCCGGCCGGATAGTCCTGCGCCCGGGCGGGGACGTAGCCGGCGGGCCGCTCGCGCAGCAGGCCGGCGTCGACCAGGCGGTCGGCGTGGGCCTGCCAGTTCGGCCCGAGCACGTCGGCGTCTGCGTCGGTCAGCGGCCCCTCGTGCGCGGCGCAGCGCAGGTGGGCGGCGTAGATCTGGTCGGATTCGTGATCGAGGATCGCCGCCTCGACCGGGCGGTCCAGGAACTCGTCCGGGTGGCGGCAGAAGAACTGATCCAGGGCGTCCTCGCCGGCGATGTAGACCGCCAGGCCGCGCCCGCGCCGGCCGGCCCGGCCCCACATCTGGCGCAGGCTCGCGACCGTGCCGGGGAAGGTGACGGTGATCGCCGCGTCGAGCGCGCCGATGTCGATCCCGAGCTCGAGCGCGTCGGTGGTGACGACGGCGAGCAGGTCGCCGGCCACCAGCCGCTGCTCGAGGTCGCGGCGCTGGGCGGGTGTGTAGCCCGCGCGGTAGGGAGCGACCCGGTCGGCCAGCTCCGGCGCACGGTCCTCGAGGCGCGATTGCGTGAAGCGGGCGATGAGCTCCACCGCCTTGCGCGACTTCATGAAGCAGATCGTCCGGGCGCCCGCGGTCACGAGGTCGGCGAGGATCTCCGCCGCCTCGGCGAGCGGCGAGCCGCGCGTGCCGAGGGCCTCGTCGAGCAGCGGCGGATTCCACATCGCGATCTCGCGGGCGGCGCCGGGCGAGCCGTCGCCGTCGATGAGCGCGATGTCCTCCAGGCCGGTCAGCCGCTCGGCGAGGTCGACCGGGTTGGCGATCGTGGCGCTGGCGAGGAAGATGCGCGGCTCGGTGCCGTAGGCGCGGGCGATGCGGCGCAGCCGGCGCAGGACGTTGGCGACGTGCGAGCCGAAGACCCCGCGGTAGACGTGGGCCTCGTCGA
>CAZEKK010000415.1:0-2133 GCA_964512905.1 uncultured Solirubrobacteraceae bacterium | reverse complement strand
AGGACCAGACCGACGGCACCACCGGCGGCACGGGCACCGGCGGCGGCGCCTACCCACCCGGCGCCTACGAGTCGCCGCCCCAGCCCGCCCCGCAGACGCAGGCCCCGCCCCCGACCCCCTCGCCGCCGAGCGGCGGAGGAGGCGGCGGTGGAGGAGGCGGCGGCGCGACCGAGGGCGGCGGAGTCAGCCCTGGGTAGGGCGGCGCGCCGCCCCGGCCCACCCGCATCGCTACCCTTCGGCGCGTGGCGAAGGAAGAAAAGGTCGAATTCGAGGGCGAGGTCATCGAGGCCCTGCCGAACGCGATGTTCCGGGTGAAGCTCGACAACGACCACGTCGTCCTCGGGCACGTGGCCGGCAAGATGCGCCGCTTCCGGATCCGGATCCTGCCCGGCGACCGCGTCCGCGTCGAGGTCTCGCCGTACGACCTCGACCGCGCCCGCATCGTCTACCGGCACCGCTGACGCGGTCGCGCCCGCCGTGCGCGAGCGCGACCTCATCGCGGCGATCGCCCAGGCGACCGCGCCGCGCTCGGACCGTGTGCTGCGGTGGATCGGCGACGACGCCGCAGTCGTGCGGCCCGGTGGCATCGCGGTCACGTCGATCGACACCGTGGTCGACGGCGTGCACGTCACGCTCGGCGCGTTCTCGCCGGCGGACGTCGGGCACCGGGCGCTGGCCGCTGCGCTCTCCGACCTCGCGGCGATGGGAGCCGGTTCCGGCGAGGCCTACCTCGCGCTCGTCCTGCCCGAGCGATTTGACGGTGCGCTCGACCTCGTCGCCGGCGCTGAAGCTCTTGCCGCCGAGACCGGCACGACGATCGCGGGCGGCGACGTGTCCGGCGGGCCGGCGCTCGTGGTGACGGTGGCCGTCGTCGGCTGGGCGCCATCGGCCGACGTGCTGGTGGGGCGCGACGGGGCACGACCCGGCGATCTCGTCGGCGTGACCGGGCGGCTGGGCGGATCCGGCGCCGGACGGGCGATCCTCGATGGGCGGGCCGCCGGCCCGGACGCCCTCGCGGCCCGCCACCTGCGCCCGGTTCCGCGGCTGGCCGCGGGTCAGGCGCTGGCGCGCGCCGGCGCGCGCGCCATGATCGACATCTCCGACGGCGTGGCCACCGACGCCGATCACGTGGGGCTGCGCAGCGGCGTGCGCCTGGCGATCGCGCTCGAGCGCCTGCCGCTCGACGACGGCGTGGCGGACGTGGCGGCGGCCCTCGGCCGCGACCCTGCCGAGTTCGCCGCCACCGAGGGCGAGGACTACGAACTGCTCGTCTGCGTGCCGCCCGACCGGGCGGACGCCGCCGAGGCCGCCGCCGCCGAGGCCGCCGCCGGCCTCACGTGGATCGGTGCCGTCGAGGCCGGCCCTCCCGGCGCCGCGCTCACGCTCGACGGCGCGCCGCGGGCGCTGGCGGGCTGGGAGCACCTCAACCCTCGAGCCGAGTGACCCCGGAGCTGAGCGGACCCCGGAGCTGAGTGACTGCGGGTCACACGCGCGCACTGGCGGCGCCGCTTCGCCCGGCGCGACGCCGTGGCGCTCCGGTCGCGCGACGAGACGAGCCGCTCACCTCAGCTGCGCCGTACCGTGCGCGGTGGGTCACGCCCCGCCGGTGCCGCCCTGCGACGTGACGAGCCGCAGCTGCGCCGTACCGTGCGCGGTGGGTCACGCCCCGCCGGTGCCGCCCTGCGACGTGACGAGCCGCAGCTACGCCCTAACGTGCGCGGTCCGTCGCGATGCTGTTGCGAAGCGGACGTCGCAGCGGCGTGATTCCCCGTCGGCGCGAAGCCTGGGCCTGGAACGTCCCACAGTGCGTCGGTCCAGGCCCAGGCTCGCATGTCGGGCGGGCGCGGCGCTCACTTCGTCAAGAATCGGCACGCACCCGTGCCAGGAGTGCTCCGGACTCGCGGATCGATCGCGGAATGGCTGGTGGCCGGGGAGGCCAGGCCGGGGAGGCCACGCCAGGGCAGGGCAGGCCAGGCCGGGGAGGCCAGGCCGGGGAGGCCAGGCCGGGGCAGGGCACGCCAGGGCAGGGCAGGCCAGGCCGGGGAGGCCAGGCCGGGGCAGGGCACGCCAGGCCGGGGAGGCCAGGCCGGGGAGGCCAGGCCGGGGCAGGGCACGCCAGGCCGGGGAGGCCAG
>CAZEKK010000414.1:0-2140 GCA_964512905.1 uncultured Solirubrobacteraceae bacterium | reverse complement strand
CAGGGGTACGGACGCGGCGCCGGGGCTGGCTCGCCGAGCGGGCGCGGGCGCGCTAGCGGACGATGGTGAAGCGGGCCTGGCGCGAGGTCGAGACGTTGCCGGCGAGGTCGACCGCCGCCACCGTCGCGACGTAGCGACCGGCGCGTAACGCGCTGCGGCCGATGCGTCCGCTGAACGCCACGGATCGCCGGCCCGCCGCGAGGCTGCGGCGCAGCGTGCCCAGGGTGCGTCCGAGGCGCACGCACCGCAGCGCCCGCAGGCGCTTGGCGCGTGCGGCGCCGCGCAGGCGCCCGAGCAGGCGGGCCGTCCGTAACCGTGTCGCCGGTCGGCAGCGTCCACCGTCGCGCAGCCCGTCCCCAAGGCGCGAGGAGATGCGGATCGTCACGCTCGCGGGCTCGGAGAGCGTGAGCCGCAGCCGTGTGCCCGCGGGCGCTCGGCGGGCCGCGCCGATCGCGGTGGGCGCGGCGCCGACCCGGAAGCGCGCCCGCGTCACGCCGACTCCCGTGAGCGAAGGCGGCGTGCGGTCTGGCGGGGCCACGGTTCCGGGCTGATCGGGGGCGCTGCTGCCCGGCGGATCGCCGGCAACGGGGCCTGCGGATGCTGCCACCGCCTCGCGCACGAACGTGTCCTTGGCGCTGTTCGTGTCCCCGGGCACGAGGTTCGCTGCGACCGACTCGAAGGCGACGAGGCGGCCGTTGGCGCTGACGGACGGGAGGCCGGAGTTGTTGGCGCCGCCGGCGCCGGCGGCGCCCTGCGCGCGGCTCGCGAGGATCGTGCCTCCCTGCCGGTCGCGGAGGAAGATGTTGCTGAAAGCGTCGTTGTCGGCGGAGGAGAGGTTGTTGGCGTCCGAGCTGAAGGCGACGTAGCGTCCGTCGTCGGAGATCGCAGGGTCATACGAGGAGCCGTTGGCGCCGATGGTGATGCCGAACGGCCCGCGGGCGCCGCTGGCCCAGGCCGTGGCGGCGGCCGGCACGTCGCGCACGAAGACGTCGCCGTACGCATCGCTGTCGACGGTCGCGAGGTTCTTGGCGTCGGAGCCGAACGCGACGAAGCGCCCGTCGGCGCTGATCGCGGGCGTGCGGGAGTCGGCGTCGCCGGCGGCGCCGCCGTCGGTCGCGCTCTGGCGGCTGACTAGCGCGACCGTGTCGGCGGCTCGGTCGGCGAGGAAGACATCGCTGGTCGAGTCGCCGTCGAGCGTCGATAGGTTCTTGGCCCGCGACTGGAAGGCGACATAGCGGCCGTCCGATGAGATGGACGGCGTGTAGGAGCCGTCGTCGGCGTTGGACCCGGACACGAGGTAGGTCCGCTTGGCAACGATGTCGCGCACATAGATGTCGTTCTGGTTGTTGGTGTCGCCGGCAGTGAGCGGGACCGCGGCGGAGAAGGCGACGTAGCGCCCCGAGCCCGACAGGTCGGAGACGAAGGCCGCGCAGGCGAGCAGGCAGTCGGTCGGTCCCTTGCTGTCGCCGTCGGCGCGCGACGCGAGCGTCACCTCGCCGGTCTGCATGTCGCGCACGTAGAGGTCGTACGTCTCGGTGTCCGCCTTGAAGGGGAGCGTCTCGGAGTCCAAGCCGGACAGGTTCTCGGCGTTGGACAGGAACAGGACGTGGCGGCCGTCGTCGGAGATCGACGGGTAGGCAGAGTTTCCGTTGCCGGCTGCGCCGCCGAGGCCGGGGGCGCGGCTGGCGAGGTCGATCTGGCCCGTGGCGAGGTTCTTTCGGTAGACGTTGACCACCGCGTTGTTGTCCGTGGCGAGCAGGTTGTCGGCCGTCGAGGCGAAGACGACCCACGCTCCGTTGCCGGACACCTTCGTCGTGTCGGACTGCGTCGTGCCGACGGCGCCGCCCAGCCCCACGCGCGAGGTGAGGGCGACATCGTCGACGGCGCCCTGCGCCGGCGACGATGCGCCGAGCGCGCCTGCTGAGACTGCGACCGCGGCGATGATCCTCCGTGACACCACGCGCGGCATCGTAACGCTGGCAGCCGGATGGACGCGGCGGTCAGGGCTCGGCTGCAGCCCGCCGGAAGGAGGGCGCCGGCCAGGTGCGCCCGACGAACCTGCGTCAGGCCCGCGCGCCGGGCGCTGCCGCCGAGGCCACGGCCCGGCGGACCTGCTCCACCGTGACCACGCCGCGCAGCA
>CAZEKK010000413.1:0-2164 GCA_964512905.1 uncultured Solirubrobacteraceae bacterium | reverse complement strand
GCGCACGGCGGCACCCGGTCGTGGGGCGGGCGCCGGCGCCCGCTACGCCGCCGGCGGCGGCCCGGGCGGCATCGGCGCGGCGAGGTTCCCGACCGCCTTGCCGACGTTGCCGAGCGCCTGCGAGAACTCTGACGGGATCACGAAGATCTTGTTCGCCTCGCCGCGCGCCAGCTGCGGGAGCATCTGCAGGTACTGATAGCTGAGCAGCTCCTGGTCGGGCTTGCCGTCGTGAATGGCCTGGAAGACCGTCTCGATCGCCTTGGACTCGCCCTCGGCCCTCAGGATCGCCGCGGTCTTGGCGCCCTCGGCGCGCAGCACGGCGGACTGCTTCTCGCCCTCGGCCGTGAGAATCTGGGACTGCTTGATGCCCTCGGCGTTCAGGATCGCCGCGCGGCGGTCGCGCTCGGCGCGCATCTGCTTCTCCATCGCCTCCTGGATGGTGGGCGGCGGATCGACCGACTTCAGCTCGACGCGGTTGACGCGGATCCCCCACTTGCCAGTCGCCTCGTCCAGCACGACGCGCAGCTGCGAGTTGATGTTGTCGCGGCTGGTCAGCGTGTCCTCGAGCGTCATGCCGCCGATCACGTTGCGCAGCGTCGTGACCGTGAGCTGCTCGATCGCCTGGAGCGGATTGGCCACCTCGTAGGTCGCTGCCTTGGGATCGGTCACCGTGAAGTACAGGACCGTGTCGATCTGCACGACGAGGTTGTCCTCGGTGATCACCGGCTGGGGCTGGAAGGAGACGACCTGCTCGCGCAGGTCGATCAGCGGCTTCATCCGGTCGATGAACGGAACGAGGATCGTCAGCCCCGGATCGCAGGTGCGGCTGTAGCGCCCGAGGCGCTCGACGACCCCGGCGCGGGCCTGCGGGATGATCCGGATGGTGCGCGACGCGAGGAAGATGAAGAACGCGGCGACGACGATGAGAACGATGAGCCCGGCCATGAGTCTCCTTAGTCGCTGACGAGCGCGGTCGCGCCCCGAATTTCGACGACTTGCACCCGCGCGCCGACGTCGATGACCTGGTCGTCGTCGTAGGTCCTGGCGGTCCACACCTCGCCGTTGTCGATCCGGATCGCCCCGACCGCCTCGTCGTTGGCGATGCGCTCGACCACGATGCCGCGAGCGCCGACGAGCGCTGCGGTGCCCGTCCGGATCTGCGCCGGCGTCCGCCGGTGCGAGCGCGCGATCGGGCGCACGACGAGCAGCAGCAGGAGCGACGTGACGATGAAGACGCCCCACGAGACGGGGGTGCCGGCGCCGAACGCGCTCACGAGTGCGGCGAGCAGCGCCCCGCCCGCGAACGGGGCGAGGAAGAAGCTCAGCGTCACCATCTCGCCGACCGCGAACACGACGGCAGCGATGATCCAGATCACCCAGGCGTCCATCGCGCGCAGCGTATCTCAGGGCGGGCGGCGGGGGGCAGCGGGGGACGACCGCGCAGCGGCGGGCGGCGGGGCGCGACGGATGCGCCGCGCCCGCTCCCCTACTGGACGAGCGCGCGGGCGAAGTCGTCGGCGTCGAACGGGCGCAGATCCTCGAGCTGCTCCCCCACGCCGATGAGCTTGACCGGGATCCCGAGTTCCCCGGCGATGGCCAGCGCGATCCCGCCGCGGGCCGTGCCGTCGAGCTTCGTGAGCACGATCCCCGTGACGTCGACGGCATCGGCGAACAGCTGCGCCTGGCGCAGCCCGTTCTGCCCGGTGGTGGCGTCGATCGAGAGCAGGGTCTCGTGAGGCGCGTCCGGAAGCTGCTTGGCGATGACCCGCCGGATCTTCGCCAGCTCGGCCATGAGGTCGTCCTGGGTGTGCAGGCGGCCGGCGGTGTCGACGATCACGACGTCGTGGCCGTCGGCTATTGCCGCTGCGATCGTGTCGAACGCCACCGCGCCCGGGTCCGCGCCGGCCTCGCGGCGCACGAAGGCGCAGCCCGCTCGCTGCGCCCACGCCTCGAGCTGCTCCACCGCCGCGGCGCGGAACGTGTCGCCGGCGCCGATCACCACCGAGCGGCCGAGCTCCTGGCGCAGGTGCCAGGCGAGCTTGCCGATCGTCGTGGTCTTGCCCGCGCCGTTGACGCCGACCACCAGGATCACCGTCGGCGTGGCGCGCAGGTCGATGCGGTCTTCGCCCGTGCGGGCGGCCTCTGCCAGCAGCGCGACGAGGCG
>CAZEKK010000412.1:0-2195 GCA_964512905.1 uncultured Solirubrobacteraceae bacterium | reverse complement strand
GCCGTGACTGCGATCCCCTCGATCGAGCTCAGCGACGCACGGTGGGTCGGAGTTCCAGCCGGCGCACCTGGAGCGGCTTGCGGCCGAGGCGGGCGTCGCGCCCGCCGCGCGGCACGGACGGACGCCGGCGCAGGTGGGGCTGCCCGAGTGAGCGATCCGCGGGCTTCGACCGTATGGACGACGTGGCTCGCTACGTCACTTCCATCGACTCCCCGCGCGACCCCGACGACCTCTTCGCCTACCTCAGCGACTTCTCGAACGCGAAGGAGTGGGATCCGGGCGTCGTCGGCGCCACCCGCGACGGCACCGGACCGGTCGCCGTCGGGTCGGAGTTCCGCCTCGTGGCGAAGTTCATGGGCCGCGAGACCCCGCTGACCTACGTGGTCACCGCCCTGGACCCGCCCCGGTCGGTCACCTTCCGCGGGGAGAACGCGAGCGTCGTCTCCCTCGACACCATCAGCTTCGAGCCCCGCGGCGAGGCGACGCGGGTGACCTACGACGCGGACCTGAGCCTGAAGGGGCCTGCGAAGCTCGCCGAGCCCCTCCTCAGGCTCGTCTTCAACCGCATCGGCGATGCGGCGGCAGCCGGGCTGCAGGAGCACCTGCAGGGCACGCCGGTGCGCTCTCCCTGAGGCTGGCGCCCTGGACGGGCCCGTGCCGAGCAGCGTCTCGAGCGCGTGCGCCGACGCACGGCGTCCCCGTCCGGTCGCTACGAGGACCGGGCCTCGGCCTGGCTGCGCCGCCGAGGCGCCGCCTTCGGCGCCCGCAGCTCCGCGAACGACTGCTCGATGCCCTCGGCCAGCACGCCGACGTCCGGGGCGGCGAGGCGGTCGGCGTTGAGCCCGAACACGAGCTGACCGTTGTAGGAGACGACGGCGATGCCGACCGCGTGCCCGGCGAAGAGCGGCACGAGCGGCAGGATCTCGACGAGCGGCGAGCCGAAGGCGTACAGCGGCAGCTGGGGTCCCGGCACGTTGGTGATCGTGAGGTTGAACATGCGGGTGCCGCCGAACATGGAGCGGGCGATCAGTTCGCCCGCGAGCGGCGGTCCGAGGTCGGCGAGGTCGCGGATCGCCTTGCCGCCGGCCTGCTGGGAGCCGGCCTTCAGCTCGGCGGTGCGCTCGAGCACGCGCTCGTAGCGCGTGAGCGGATCGCCCTCGGCCACTGGCAGCTCGACGAAGAGCGACGTCAGCTCGTTGCCGAGGGCATGCTCGCGGTCCTGCGCCCGGATGTTGACCGGGACCTGCGCCCGCAGGCCGCTCTCCGGCAGCTCGTCGCCGCGCTCCAGCAGGAGGTGGCGGAGCCCGCCGGTGCAGACCGCGAGCACGACGTCGTTGACCGTGCCGCCGCGGTGCGCCTTGACGGCCTTCACGTCGGCCAGGTCCATCCGGACCGTGGCGAAGTGGCGCGTGCCGCTCATCGGTCCGTTGAGGCTCGAGGCCGGCGCGGCGATCACCTCGTCGCGCACGACGAGCTCGATGGCGGCCCGCGCCCGGTCGAAGGAGTCGCGCGGGTGCAGCGCGGCGCCGAGGCCGGCGCGGGCGCCTCGCATCAGCAGGCCGGGCGAGAGCCAGAACCGGCCGTTGCCGGCCTCGGCGTCCTCAGTCCCCGCCTCGGCGTCCTCGGCGTCGCCAGCGGGCGGCGGCTGGCGGGGCGGCGGGGGCAGGTCGGGGGAGGCATCGAGCAGCAGGTGCCCGATGTCCAGCGATCCGACGCCGTCGACGAGGCAGTGGTGCGTCTTGGTCGCCAGCGCCCAGCGCCCGCCCTCCAGCCCGTCGAGGAGCGTCATCTCCCACAACGGCCGGTGGCGGTCCAGGCGGTGGGACCAGAACTCCCCGAGCCACTCGTGCAGCTCGGCCTCCCCGCCCGGGGCCGGCAGCGCGGCGTGATGCACGTGGGCGTCGAAGTCGACGACCGTCGCGGGCTCCCACGTCAGCCAGGTCAGCGGCCCGGCGTGGGGGCCGGAGAGCCGCTGCGCGAACCGCGGCAGGACCCCGATCCGGTCGCGCATCTGACTGCGCAGGTCGGCGACGTCCGGCGTGCCGCCCCCGGGCAGCGGATCGAAGACGAGCGCCGCCCCGATGTGCATGTGCGCACTTTCGTCGAGCTGCTCGAGCTCGAGGAACATCGTGTCCAGCATGCTGAGCTGTTCGCCCATGGCCTTCTCGCCTCCTTCGAACTCGCCCCTGGCAGGG
>CAZEKK010000411.1:0-2198 GCA_964512905.1 uncultured Solirubrobacteraceae bacterium | reverse complement strand
GCCGCCGAGCGGGTGACCCTCGCCTCCGCCCTGCGCCGCGCCTCCCGCGGGCGGGCCCGCGTGACCCTGCGCGGTCGCCTCGTGGCCACCAGCCTGGCCGCACGCGACGGCTGCCGCGGCAACGTCGCGCTGTCGATCCGGGCCGGACGCCGCACGCTCGCGCGCCGCACGGCGCGGCTGCGGCTGCGGGACGGCGCGTGCGAGTACCAGGCGGCTGCCACGGTGACGCCGCCGAAGGGGGCGCGGCGGCTGACCGCGACAGCGCGCTTCGGCGGAAACACCGCCCTGCTGGCGAAGGCGGCGCGCTCGCTGACCATCCGGCTCCCACGTTGACGCGCTGACAACGGACGGAACGTCGCCGGCCGTCCGCCGCCGAGCCAACCCTCGCACGCACCGGCCCGGAGGAGTACCGTCCGCCGCGTGGTTTGGAGGCTGAGGCTTGCGGCGGTTGTGGCGGTAGCGCTTGGCGCGGCATCGGCCCCGGCCGCCCACGGCGCGCTCGTCCCGTCGCGGGCCGAGGTGCCGGGGTTCGCGTCCGCCGGCAGCGGCGCCGCGGTCGCGCGTAGTGCGCTCGGCGGCCGGGTTCCGGCGGCGCTGCGACGGGCTCCGGCCCAGGGCGCGGCGTACCGCGCCGGCGCGCGGCGGCTGGCCTTCGGCGCCTTCTCGCTTCGGTCCGCACGCGCGGCCGCCGCCGCGGCGCAGGCGGCGGGGCGCGGGGGCCGCGCGGTCCGCATATCGGGCGCGGCGGGCCGCCTGCGGGTGCGCGCCACCCGGCGCGCGACCGACGCGGTGCTCGTGCTGCGGGCGGGCACGATCGTGGGCGCCGTGCGCGTTCGCCTCGGCGGACGGGCCGCCGCCACCGCCGCGACGGCGGCACGCGGGTATGCCGATGCGCTCGTCGCTCGGCTGCGTCGGGATGCCGGCCTGACCGCGTGGCAGCGCACCCTCGACGCGATCGGCTCGGGCCCCCCGACGCCGGCCCAGGCCCTTCGGGCCTTCGCGATCGCCTACGGGCCCGTCCCGGGCGTCCGGCGCCCGACTGGGAGGCTCGGCGTGCCGCCGTCGGCAACGCTCGCGATGCGCCTGGTGGCCCAGGCGTGGGACGGCCTGACCCCGGCCCAGCGCAACGCGATCGACCGCAAACTCGGCGCCCCGCACGATCCCTCCTCCCCGCGCATCGCCGGGGCCAGCGTGCAAGTCCTCACGCCGAGCCCGAAGTACCAGGCGCTCGCGAACAAGTACAACGCGCTCTACCGCGGGAAGCTGCCGAGCGCGCCGCCGGTGACGATCAAGGTGTTCTCGGCCTCTGAGGACATCACCGACGCCAAGGGCACCAAGGCCTACGCGGACGCACAGACGGTCAACGCGGCAGGCGAGTGGGGCGTCGGGACGCCCGCCTTCTGCCGTGTGCGGGTCCCGCCCTACGGTGTCTCGCAGTCGGCCGCCTTCCTCGAGCGCGTGCTCGCCCACGAGGTCTTTCACTGCTACCAGGCCGTCCTGATGGCCAACTGGCGCACCCGGCCGGCGTGGATCATCGAGGGCATGGCCGACTGGGCCGCGGTGACGATCGACCCGGTCCCCGCCTCCATCGGTGCCGGGCCGTACAAGGGCTACCTCAACACGTCCGTGCAAGACCTCTTCGCTCGCTCATACGACGCCAGCGGGTTCTGGGGCCACGTCGACGAGGCCTTCGGGCCGGGCAGCCTGTGGGCCAAGATCCCCGCGGTGCTCGGGTCGCCGGACGACGTCGGTGCCTTCCTGCTCGCGGGCGGCGGCGATCTCACGTCGATCGAGACGTGGGCGTCGGCGATGTGGCGTCACCCGGCTGCGGGGAGCGCCTGGTACCAGAAGAAGCCCTTCGCGATCCCATTCGGCGCGCTGCCGCTGGGCTCGTTCAAGGTCTCCTCCGACGCCCCCGTGGACGGCGCCAAGTACGCGACGATCCACTACACGATCCTCAAGGACGCCAAGCGCAACCTCGTCCTGCTCCAGCGGTCGGCCGGCTACCTGCGCGCCGGCACGTCGACGAAGGACTTCGGGATGATCGACGGCGAGTGGTTCTGCTTCGGCACGTGCAAGTGCCCGAAGGGATACGAGTCCTCGATCCCGGAGCACAAGAAGATCGCCGGCGACAAGCTCCTCGTCGGCCTGGCCAGCTCCGGCATCGAGGGGCTCGGATCGGTCCAGTACCGCGACCC
>CAZEKK010000410.1:0-2202 GCA_964512905.1 uncultured Solirubrobacteraceae bacterium | reverse complement strand
ACCTTCGCGGCGCGGCTGCTGCACGAAGAGGCCCTGGCCGCGGGCATCGACCCGTCCGTCGTGCCGGTCACGCCCGCCGGCCGCCTCGCCCTGCTGCTCGACCGGCTCGAGGAGCTGCCGCTCGGGCGCCACGACTTCGCCGGCAATCCGACCGCGCTGCTCGCGCGATTCATCGCGCGGATCGACGCGCTGAAGGCCGAGGCGGTCGACGCCGACGCGTTCGCCGCCTGGGCCGCAGCGCTCCCGCAGGACGAGCGCTCGGGGCTCGAGCGCGAGTTCGCCGCCGTCTACGCCGCCCACGACCGGATGGTCCGCGACGCCGGCTCGCTGGACTTCGGCGACCTCGTCCTGCATGCGAGCCGGGCCCTGCGCGAGCGGCCCGCCTTCCGCGCCCGCGTCTCGGCCCGCTTCCAGCACGTGATGATCGACGAGTTCGAGGCGGCGGGCACGGCCGAGGCCGAACTGGTCGCGCTGCTGGCCGCCGAAGCCGGCGCGCTCGTCGTAGCCGGCGACGACGACCAGGCGGTGGACCGGCTGCGCGCCCACGCGACGGCCACGCTGCGCGCCGCCGCGACCGCCGGCACCGTCGTGCGGCTCGAGCGCTCGCAGCGCTGCCCCGAGCGCATCCTCGCCGCAGCCGAGGCCGTGGTCGCGCCGCTGCCCGACCGGACGCCGGCGACCCTCACCGGCCCGCCGGGGGGCGAGGTCCGGTTCTGGCGCTGCGCCAACGAGCGCGCGCAGGCCCAGGGGGTGGCCGCCGACATCGAGCGGCTGATCGGTCGCGAGCAGGCCGACCCCGGGGCCATCGCCATCCTGCTGCGGTCCGTCGTGCGCGAGGGGCAGGCGGTCGCCGCGGCGCTCGAGGAACGGGCGGTCCCGCATCGGCTGATCGGCGCGGCGGCGTTCTTCCAGCGTGCCGAGATCCGCGACCTCCTCGCCTGGCTGCGCCTGCTGGCCGACCCGGGCGACGCCACCGCCGTGGTGCGCGCGCTCGCCCGCCCGCCGATCGAACTGCGGTCGATCGACCTCGCCCGCTGCACGCAGATCGCCCGCCGGCGCAAGCTCGACATGGTGTCGGCGCTCGTCGCCGCCACCGAGTCGCCGCAGATCCCGCCCGAGGCCCGCGACCGCATCCTCGCGTTCCTCAAGCTGTACCGCTCAGCGTCGACGGCGCTCGACACGACGCGCCCGGACCTCTACGTCCACCGCCTCATCGAGCGCCTTGGCCTGCGCCGCCAGCAGCTCTTCGCCGCCCAGGCCGACGTCGTGGACCGGCTGGTGAACCTCGCAAAGTTCGGGGATCTCGCCGCCGCCTACGTGCGCCGCTCTCCCCAGGCCACCCCGCGCGAGTTCGCCCGCTACATCGCGGCGGTTGCCGAGGCCGGCCTGCGCGAGGCCGAGGCGGACGCCGGAACGGGCCGGCGGGCGGTGCAGATCATGTCGATGGCCCAGGCCAAGGGCCTGGAGTTCGACCACGTCTACGTCCTGGGGCTGCAGGCGGCCCGCATGCCGGGCGCGCGGCGCCGCGCCGCCGAGCCGATTCCGGACGCGCTGCTCCCGGCCGGCCTGCCGCGGGACACGCGGGCGGCGCACGTGGCCGAGATGCGCCGGCTCGCCCACATGGCCATGACCCGCGCCCGCCGCCGGCTCGTGCTCGCGTACGCCGCGCACGGGGAGGACGGGGCGGTGCAGCCACCGTCGCCGTTCGCGGAGGAGGCGCGCCGCGGCGCCGCGGCGGCGTGGGAGGAGCGCGAGGAGGAGCTGTTCGGGCCCGCCGAGTCGCTCCACGGCACCTTCCGGATGCTGCGCGACGAACTGCTCGATACGGTCGGGCGCACCGGCAGCCGGCTCGGCGAGCTGCGGTTTGACACCGGGCTGGACGTCGCGCACGCCGTCGTGCGCTACCTCGAGCTGATCAAGCTCGCCGCGCTGCTCGAGCGGCCCGAGGACCAGAGCGTCGCCGACGCCCTGCCGGCGGTCAACGAGCGGCTCCTGCAGGCCGTGACCGCCGAGCAGCGGGAGATCTTCCTGACCTCCGCGCTGGACGACTACCTGCGCGACGCCGAGCGCGACGCCCGCCGGCGCGCCCAGGCGGTCGCGGCCCGCGAGGAGCCGTCGCTGGAGGCGTTCCTGCCGCGGCGCGGCGAGGGCCTCGTGCTGTCGGCCGGCGACGTCGAGATCTACCGGACCTGCCCGCTGCGC
>CAZEKK010000409.1:0-2204 GCA_964512905.1 uncultured Solirubrobacteraceae bacterium | reverse complement strand
ATGTCGCCCGGAGACGAGCGCAGCGGCTCCCAGAACAGCCCGCCGATGTAGTGCGGGACGAAGAACGCCGAGATGGCGATCGTGATCGTGTAGTTGAGCATCTGCGCCCACGCCGCGAAGAACGATGCGAACTCGTTGAAGGCGTGGCGGGCGAAGCTCGACGAGCCGCCGGCCTCGGGGTACATCGCCGTCGCCTCGGCGTAGGTGGCAGCGGTCAGATAGAAGATGACCCCGGTGATGACGAACACCACCGGGGTGAGGCCCAGGGCGAACGACGCGACGAGGCCGAGGGCGTAGTAGATCGACGAGCCGACGTTGCCGTAGGCGGTCGAGAAGAGGGCGTTGACTCCGAGGACCCGCTGGAGCCCGTGCAGGCGGCGTTCGGCCATGGGCGGCGCGACAGTCTACGCCCGCCGCCCGGCGGCGTGGGCCGGGGGCCCGCGGCGGGTCCGCGCGGGCCCCCGGCGCCGGTCAGGACGCGTAGAGGGCGTCGATCTCGGCCTGGTACTTCTCGGCGATCGGCTTGCGCTTGAGCTTCATGGTCGGCGTCAGCTCGTCACCGCCCGGGAGCCACTCCTCGGGAAGGATCACGAACCGCTTGATGCCCTCCACGCGCGCCAGCTTCTCGTTGGCGGCGTCGACGCCGGCCTGGATGGCCGCCCGCACGCGCTCGTCGGCGGCGAGGCCCGCGATGGACGCGCCCTCGATCCCCTGCTGGGCCGCCCACGCCGGCGCGAAGTCCGGATCCAGGACGATCAGCGCGGTGTTGTACGGCCGCCCGTCGCCGATCGCGCAGGCCTGGCCGATGAGCGGGCTCGACGCCTTCAGCGTGCCCTCGATGTTCGCCGGCGACATGTTCTTGCCGGCCGCGTTGATGATCAGCTCCTTCTTGCGGTCGACGATCTTCACGTACCCGTCGTCGTCGATCTCGGCGATGTCGCCGGTGTGCAGCCACCCGTCCTCGTCGATCGCCTCGGCGGTCTTGTCGGGGAGGTTGCGGTAGCCGCGCATGACGTTCGGACCCCGCACGAGCAGCTCGCCGTCGGCGGCCAGGCGCAGCTGCACGCCGGGGATCGCCTTGCCCACGGTGCCGATGCGCGGCGCCTGCGGCGGGTTGCAGGTCGAGATCGCGGTCGTCTCGGACATCCCCCACACCTCGAGCGGCGGCACGCCGAGCGCGTAGAAGAACTCGAGCACCTCCGCGGGCGTCGCGGCGGCGCCCACGACCGAGATCTGGACGCGATCGAGGCCGAGCTGCTCGCGGATCTTCGAGAGGACGAGCGCGTCGGCCTGCTCGGCGCCGGCCCGCACGTCGTCGGGCACCGGCTGGCCGGCCTGCTCGAGCCGGACCTTCGCGGTCGCGGCGGCGATCGCCCGCTCGGTCGGGATCCGCTTCTCGTCGGGCAGGTTGTGGACCATCGCCTCGATGCCGGCCTTGAGCTTCTCCCAGATGCGCGGCACGCTGCCCCACAGCGTCGGCCGGACCTGCGGCAGCAGGCCCATGACCGCCTTGGGGTCGGCGCAGGTCGTGGTCGACGTGGCCGCGAAGATGCCCATGTAGTAGCCCACCCCGCGCTCGGCGATGTGCGCCATCGGGAGCATCGAGACGAACGAGCAGTCGGCGGGGTACGGAAGGAACTCCTTCAGCGAGCGACCCATCGACGCCATGTTCGCGTGGGTCAGCTCGACGCCCTTCGGCGGCCCCGTCGTGCCCGACGTGTAGATCAGGGTCAGCAGATCCTCTGGCTGCACCGCGCGCCACGCCGCCTCGAAGTCGAACTCCGCCGCCGCGTGCCCGAGCACGTCGGCGACGGTCAGGCAGCCGTCCACGTCGGCGTCGATCACGACCACGTGCTCGAGCGAGGGGCAGTTGGCTTTCGCGGCCAGGATCCGGTCGGCGAACGCCGCCTCGGTGACGACGATGCGGTTGGCCGCGTCGCCGAGCAGGTACTCGATCTGGTCGGGCGCGAGCGTGTTGTAGATCGAGAAGCACGTCGCGCCGAGATGCATGGCGGCGAGGTCCCAGGCGTAGAACTCCGGCCGGTTGACCATCATCAGCGCGAAGGTGTCCCCGCGGCGCACCCCGAGGCCCGCGAGCGCCGCCGCGGTGCGCTGCACCTCGGCGTTCAGGTCGCCCCAGGTGAAGCTGACGGCGTCGTCGGGCGTCCGGGCGGCCAGGCGCTCGGGATTCGCCGCGGCGGTGA
>CAZEKK010000408.1:0-2216 GCA_964512905.1 uncultured Solirubrobacteraceae bacterium | reverse complement strand
GCCGTGTTCCGTGCGTCGTGGTCAGCCGCGCCCGGCGGGGGCGGCCCCGGCAGGGAACGGCACTCTGGGGACCCTGCCGGATCCGCCCCCGCCGGTCCCGGCTGGCCGGCGGCCCGGTGCCGATGACGTTTCCGGCGATGGGGCTGCGGGTTCTGGCGCGGCTGCGGCTTTCGGCGACGCGTTCGGCGCGGGCGGCGTCGGTCGTGCCCGGCGGCGCGGCGGGAGGCGCCGCGCCGCCGGGCCGTGGGGCGGGGTCCGCTGGGCTCGGGGGCGGCGGGCGGGGTCCGCTGCGTGCCGGGCCGTGGGGCGGGGTCCGCTGGGTGCCGGGCTGTGGGCGGGGTCCGCTGCGTGCAGGGCTGTGGGCGGGGTCCGCTGCGTGCAGGGCCGTGGGGCGGGGCTCGGCGGGCCGCTGGGGCTGGCGGGCTTCGGTCGGGCACGCGGGTCAGGATGCCGTGAGCCCGAGGATGAGCTCGGCGGCTTCGAGCGGTGTGTCGATCTGGGGGCAGTGGCCGAGGTCGTCGAGCACGATCCATTCGGCCGCGGGGAACTGGGCGCGCCAGCGAGCTGCGGCCGCGGGCCAGCTCAGGATCGCGTCCTCGGTCCCCCACGCGAATCGGACCGGGCACGTGACTCGCTCGGCGTCCAGCGGGTAGTCCGACGTCTCGGCGAAATCGATCATCGCCCGGGCGCCGTGGGCGCCGGCGACGCCGCGGAGCAGGTGCGCGAGCAGCTCGGCGGGGATGTGCTCGTAGTGGACGGTGATCAGGGCGGTGGCGCGCCGGCGCCCCGCCGGGGTGGCCACGATCGCCTCGGCCTGCGCCGCCGCGGCGCCGGTTGCGGCCTGCAACTCGCGCTGGCGCGCCAGGATCTGGCGCTGCGCGGGTGCGCCGGTCGCCCAGCCGCCCGCGGGGGCGAACGCGACCACCGACCGGGCGCGGCCGCGCGCGGCAAGCTGCAGGGCGACGTAGCCGCCGAGCGAGTTGCCGACGATGTGGGCGGTGGTGAAGCCGGCGGCGTCCATTGCCTGCTCGACGGCGTCGGGGAGGACGCTCTCGGTCAGCGGTCCCGCGAGCGGCGGGCCGCCGGCGTGGCCGGCGAGCGTGGGCGCCAGCACGTCGTGGCGGCGCTCCAGGCGCGGGAGGACCAGCTCCCAGGTCCGCCAGGTGTCAAGGAAGCCGTGCAGGCACACGAGCGGGCTGCCGGCGCCCCCGCGGTGCGCTGCGGTGAAGGCCGAGTCCACGGGGCACAGGCTAGGGTGCGCGAACATGGATCCCCGGCTCAAGCTCTACCTGCAGAAGTGGCGCTGGTACGAACGCAACGCGCTTCCGTGGAACCGGCTCGCCATCCACCGGGAGTTCATGCGCCGCGGCGCGTTCGTGCGCTGGCCGGTGGAGGGCAACGTGCTCGAGGCGCTGCGGGAGGGCCGCCTCGAGGTCGGCGATGGGGCGCTCCTCGAGCCCGGGGTGTGGCTGACCGCGCCGGCCGAGGCGCGGATCCGCATCGGCGCCGGGACCTTCCTGAACCGCAACGTCATGGTCGCCGCGGTGGCGCTGGTCGAGATCGGCGACCACTGCATGTTCGCCAACGGCTGCTTCGTGACCGACGGCAATCACCGCTTCGACGACCCCGAGCGGCCCGTGCCGTGGCAGGGCTTCGACACGAAGGGCCCGACCCGCATCGGGGACAACGTCTGGTGCGGTGCGAACGTCGTCGTGACGAGCGGCGTGACCATCGGCGAGCGCTGCGTGGTGGGCGCCAACAGCGTCGTCACCGGCGACCTGCCGCCCTTCTCCATCGCCGCCGGCGCCCCGGCCCGGGTGCTCCGCACGATCGAGTACGGCCGGCGGGAGTAGGGCGGAAGGGGGAGCCGGGCGGGCCGGGTCGTCGGGCCGGCGCAGCGCCTGCCGGGCCGGCCCCCACGGTGGTTGGTCGAGCCGATCTGCACGGCGCCGGCCGGGCCCGAAGGCCCGGCCGGC
The DNA here is from genome assembly GCA_964512905.1 of uncultured Solirubrobacteraceae bacterium. Classification (GTDB taxonomy): domain Bacteria; phylum Actinomycetota; class Thermoleophilia; order Solirubrobacterales; family Solirubrobacteraceae; genus CANJIV01. The sequence continues at coordinate 240 of CAZEKK010000408.1, read as the reverse complement.
GTCACGGAACGCGGTGCGTTGGTGCTGCGATCAGGCGGGCGCGGGCGCAGGCGCCGGCTTGGCCTTGATCAGTTCGATCTCCTCGAAGACCGCGCCGGCCGAGGTCAGCTCGAGCTCGGCCTCGTGCACGGGCGTGCCCGGGACGAGGTCGGCGATCGTGCAGGCCGCGCCGTGGTCCTCGTCGCGGTCGCCGCGACGGTCGTCGTCGCCGCGGTCGTCACCGCGGTCATCGCCGCGGTC
>CAZEKK010000407.1:0-2226 GCA_964512905.1 uncultured Solirubrobacteraceae bacterium | reverse complement strand
TCCTGTAGGTGACCGTCTGCTTGCCTTGGCCGGACTCGGTCGCGTCCCAGCAGTATCGGTCGGGCGAGTACGTGGCATTGGGCGCCTGGGCCCACGTCGTGGTCATCGTCCCGCTGAACGCGACGACGAACCGCGCCACCCCGAGGCCACTGCCCGAGGCCGTGGAGGGCGCGAGGAGCAGCGCCGCGATGAACGCGACCGGCGCGGCCCAGCGCTTGATCACCGTGGCGCGTCGCATGGTGGGCGCGACGCTACCAACGACTGCGGGCACGCGGCGCCGGTCGCTCGGCGGGAGGGCAGCCGTCGTCCCCAGATTCCGCGGACTCGCAGGACCCGCGTTCCTGGTCGGCAATCGGCGCCAGGATCGCCGCCGCGTCGGCGAGCCCTACGTGCGGCATGTCGGCGGCAGCCGACCGGACCTGCACGAGGGTGCGGGCGGCCATCGCGCGGCGCAGCCGGCTGGGTGGCGATCCGTCGCTCATCACGAACGATGTTCGCTGCGGTGTCAAGGAGTCAGCAGGTGGATGGCGGCGTGCGAGCTCAGCTTGGACGACGGATCGCCCGGTAGGCGCGGCGCAGGTGGGGGCGCGCCCTCCGCCACGCCCATTCGCTCGCGCTGAGCGGGTCGCGCCGGTAGCCGTAGATCGCGCAGTGGGCGCGCTCGGAGGTTGCGAATGCGCGCTTCCAGGGGGCATCGGCTCCCAGCAGTTCATGCGACGCGAGCCCGAGGTCGAAGCACCGCTCGACCAGCGCGCGCCGCAAGACCAGGCCCGGCGTGACGGCCTGGAATGACTCATCGAACCCGGTCTTGAGGCTCCAGTAGCGGTTGCCGTGGACCAGCGCGAGGTCGAAGGCGGCGAGGCGACCGTCGAGCCACATGCCCGACAGCGCCAGCTCGCCGCGCGCGGCGAACCGCCGCGCCATCTCGCGATAGAACTGCGCGGTGTCGGGTGCCGAGAGGATTGCCGTGCCGCTGCGGCCCTTCCAGCCCGACGCCTCGACGGCGAGCCCGGCTTCGAGGAAGCCGACGCCGCGATGCTGGATCTCGACGGTGCGCAGCTCCAGGTCGTGCTCTCGCGCCGCCTTGCGGCCCCGGCGTTCGAGCCTGCGCCACTTGCCGAGCATCTCCGCGCGGTACGCCGCGAAGTCGCCCGTCGTGTCGACGACTGGCGAGACGTACAGGGGCGCCGTCGCGACCAGGCGCTTCCTGTCCTTGAATGCCCGGGCGATAGCGCCGGTGCGTGGCTCGTCGGCATCCAGCGGACCGACGACGACGCGCCGAGCCTCGGCAAGCGCGGTCGCGCCCGCGAGCGTGTCGAGCGCCTCGGGGTCGAGGCTGAGCGCGCGTGTCACCGGAGTGTGGATGTTCGAGAGCGCAACGAGCGTTCCTCGACGTTCGCCGAGCGGGAGTGCGGCGACCAAGTCGTCGCCGCGCCAGACGGCGCAGATCACCGGCTCGAGATCGCCGCCGAACGCGGCGCACCACGGCTCCAGCCACTCGCGACGCACGAAGGGCTCGTCCTGGGCGTCAGCCAGCGAATCCCACTGCGGGCCGAGTGCCGCCAGGGCGCCGCGGCCGCGCACCCACTCCACGCGCTCACGCTCCCGCCGCATCGGCACACCCTAGACCGGGCCGGGCCCGCGTGCGTGCGCCAGTTCAGGGCGCGCGCGGTGCGCCGGACGTCAGCTCGCGCACTGCCCGGGCGGCAGCCGCGGGCGACCGGCGAACGTCAGCCATCCTCGCCCGAGAGGTGCGGCAGCTGCCGACCCGCACGGCGCCGTGCTCGACGCGCCGACGCCACGGGGCGAAGACCGATGGCACCGAGCCGGATGGCGCGTTGCCGCTAGGCGCGCGGCAGCACGCGCGGCAAATTCGAGCGGTCAGGAGCGGTCGAAGCCCCAATGTTTCCGGGGTTTCCCCGGCAGCGGCGGAGCCGTCTAGATGTAATACATCGACGCCCCCGCCTCACGCGCCTCACGTTCGATGAGGTCGGCGATCGTGGCGGCGGCAAGGACGTCGCGGGCGGCGGCGGCGGCTTCGGCGAAGATCCCTGCGGCGTCGGCGCCGAGCGGGCCGTCGAGCAGTTCGACGACCTCGAGGACGGTGATCGCTCCTGGGCCCTTCGCGAACGCGTAGCCGCCCTTGACGCCGCGCTGGGAGCGCAGCACGCCCGCGCGGCGCAGCACGGCGAAGAGCTGCTCCAGGAACTGGACCGGGATGTCGCG
>CAZEKK010000406.1:0-2234 GCA_964512905.1 uncultured Solirubrobacteraceae bacterium | reverse complement strand
CGCGGTCGAGCGCCAGCTGCTCGGCGACGTCGACGTGCTCGCAGCCGCCGTAGTAGCGCTTGCCCGGATACCCCTCCGCGTACTTGTTCGTCAGCACCGAGCCCTGGCAGTCGAGCACGGCCTGCGGCACGAAGTTCTCGGAGGCGATCATCTCCAGCGTGCGCTGCTGGCGATCGAGCTCGAGGCGGAGGACCTCGGCGATCTCCGGGTCGACCTCGGCCAGCGGGCGGTTGAAGTAGTCGGGGCTGAGGTCGGACACGGGCACACGCCTCCCTGGATCGGCGGTCGTCGGGACCGGCCAACGGTACCAGCGGACGAATTCGTCTGGTGGTCGGACCAGTCGGTCGGCGGCGGAGGGCTCAGGCAGCGAGCGTGGCGCCCACGACCGCCGTGGGCACCGCACCCTCGCGCAGCACCGACCAGCGCCCGTCGTCCTCGTAGCGCCGCAGGTCCACCACGGTCGACGGCGTCCCGGGCAGGTCCCCGGCGTCCAGCACGAGATCGCAGGCGGCGCGAATCGCGGGGGGCACCTCGTCGATCCGGCGCGCGTCGGGCTGGCCGTGGATGTTGGCGCTGCTCTGGAGCACCGGCCACCGCACGGTCGTGAGCGGCGCCAGCGGCCCGGCGAGCGCCGGCACCCGCAGGCCGAGCGTGCCCGGATCCGCACCACAGGCGAGCGGGAAGCGCCGCGCCGGATTCGGGAGCAGCAGCGTGACGCCTCCCGGCAGCAGCGCGTCGAGCGCGGCCCGCAGGCGCGGGCCCGCCTCGGGCAGCGCCGCGAGCGCCAAGGCCCGGTCGAAGAACATGACCGCCGAGGCCTGCGCCGCCGGCCGGCGCTTGAGGGCGTACAGGCGCCGCACCGCCTCGGGCACGTCGGGATCGCAGGCCAAGCCGTACACCGTGTCGGCCGGGAAGACCGCGACCCCGCCGACGCTCATGCACCGCTCGAAGGTCTCGGCGTCGTCCTCGGTCACCCGTGACGTCCGACCACGACGCGATCGATGCCCGCGAGATCGGGCCGGATCTCGACCGCCGAGTGCGTCGGGCGCAGGGCGGCGGCCACCGCAGACGCCTGGCCGGCGCCGACCTCCAGCGCGACGAACGGCACCGCGGCAGACTGGCGGATGAGGCGCCGGACGAGGTCCAGGCCGTCGGCGCCGCCCTCGAGCGCGCCATACGGCTCGAAGGCGATCTCCGGCGCCAGACCGGCCACCTCCGCCGCCGGAACGTAGGGCAGGTTGGCGACGATGGCATCGAACGGCCCGCCGGCGCCCGCGAGCAGGTTGGCCTGCCGAAACACGACTGCCGCGCCGAGGCGTGCAGCGTTGGCACGGGCCACGGCCAGCGCCGATGCGCTCAGATCCGTGGCCGTGATGGCGAGGTCGGGGCGCTCGTCGGCCAGAGCCAGCGCGACGGCGCCGCTGCCGGTGGCGACGTCGATCACCCGCGCGCCGACCGGGAGGCCCAGGGCGGCCTCGACGAGCGTCTCGGTCTCAGGCCGGGGGATGAGCACCCGGGGATCGACGGCAAGCTCGATCCGCCGGAACGCCCGGCGGCCGACGATGTACGCGACCGGCTCGCGCCCGGCCCGCCGCGCCACGAACCCCGCGAACTGCTCCGCTGCGCCGGCGGGCACCGATGCACCCGCATCGAGCACCAGCCGCGCGCGGTCCCAGCGCAGTGCCGCGCCCAGGAGAACCTCGGCATCGAGACGCGGGGTGGCGCAGCCGGCGGCGGCTAGCCGTGCCGCGGCGGCGGCGAGCACGCCGCCGACGTCCTGCGCGGTGTCGATGCCGTGGTGGTCGGAGTGCTGGACGGTGCTCATGTCGGCTGCCGGGCGGCGGGTCGCTCTGAAGTGGTACGAAGCAACCGCCCGGATGGTTGCCGAGCGCTCCTGCCGGCGGCTCAGCCCGCCGCCCCCTGCGCCTGGGCCTCGAGGCGCCTGCGCTTCTCGTCGGCGTGCAGCGCGCCCGTGAAGGGCTCGAGCTCGCCGTTGAGGACCGCCTCGACGCCGTGCTCGGTGAGCTTGACGCGGTGGTCGGTGATCCGGCCCTGCGGGAAGTTATAGGTGCGGATCTTCTCGGCCCGTTCGCCGGTGCCGACCTGGGCGCGCCGGTCGGCGTCCAGTTCGGCCCGCTGGCGCTCCACCTCGCGCTCGTAGAGCCGGGCGCGAAGCACCCGCATCGCCTTGTCGCGGTTCTGGAGCTGCGACTTCTCGTCCTGCATCGAGACGA
>CAZEKK010000405.1:0-2268 GCA_964512905.1 uncultured Solirubrobacteraceae bacterium | reverse complement strand
CGGTGGTAGATTTGGGCAAAGATATGGTTATTATTTATACGATCCTATTTTCCTTGCGCACATGGGCTTCATGGAAACAATCAGTTTGGGTACTTATTATTACCACTGCTGTGTTATGTTTATTTGGCTTATATCATATCGTGACAGCTGATTACTCCCAAGATTTTTTTGGTTTGGATACCGTGCAAATAGAAGGAGTACAGGAAAATACCGACGCCACTTCCGCCCGTATTAGTGGTCCTGTGCATGACCCAAATTTTTGGGCTCAAATTATCCTTGTTGCAATGTCTCTCTTGCTCTTTCAGATTATCCATGAAAAAAACATCAGATTGAAAATATTAAGCGTTTTTATGATGATTTTATTGGGTGTCGTTTTATTGAATACGTATAGCCGTGGCGGTTATCTGTCATTGATTATTGTAGTAGCATTAACATTTTTGGTTTATGAAAGGACAATTATCAGCCCTGCAATGGCAACTCTAGGTGTTTTAGTTTTTTTAGTCGTACTTGTATACTTACCTGCTAATTTCCGTTCGCGTTTTGAAAGCTTGCTCCTTGTATCATCATCAAATGGCTCAGGAGTTTATCAGGATGGCTCTCTGCAAGGACGTAGTAGTGTAATGTTAGCTGGGCTTGCCATGTTTGGACGTAATCCATTATTGGGTGTTGGCGCTGGAAATTTTCAAGCTAACTATCAGGAATATAATCAAATCCTTGGCATCGAATTCGAATATGGGGAACGTGATCCACATTCTCTATATACTCAAATATTATCTGAAACAGGCATTTTAGGCGCCTTATCTTTTTCTGGGCTTGTATACTTTTTAATAACTGGATTAAGCAAAACAATAAAATCGATAAAAAACATATCATATTTTAAGCCGTATGTACCTTGGGTCATGTCTTTCCAAGTATCAATTATTGGATACTTAGTTTCTGCCACATTTTTGCATAATGCTTATATTCGTTATTTTTGGATATTATTTGCCCTTGCTATTACTTCAATGCAATTGATAGATGAAGAACTAAGCTCTATGAGCGCACTAGATAAAGAGAGAGCCTTGCCATGACAATTGACGAAATTGATACTTCTAATAATCAAGTTGCCCGAAAAGCAGGGCAAGGTATTGTCTGGACTTTTTTGGGATATGGCTTGGGTAAACTTGTTGTATTGCTTACAACCTCAATCCTAGCGCGATTGCTTTCCAAGGATGATTTTGGGCTTATATCGGTTGCAGTTATTGCCATCAATTATCTGTCTGTGGTAAAAGATCTGGGACTTGGAGTGGCATTAATTCAACGCCGAGGCAACCTTGATGAAGCAGCGAATACTGTTTTTACCATTAATCTAGTATTGGGTTGTCTCCTCTCTTTAATTGTGATTCCTGTTGCGCCCTTTGTTGCCGAATATTTTAAAGATCCAATGGTGGCGCCGGTATTAAGATGGTTAGGGTTATCTTTCGGTATTAATGCTTTAGGGGCTGTCCATACAATTTTGCTAATGCGCGAACTTGACTATCGCCGAAAATTTATTCCTGATATAGGTAACTCCGTTATTAAGGGAATTGCTTCAATTGCTTTAGCATACGCAGGGTTTGGGGTTTGGGCATTGGTTTTTGGGCAAATACTCGGTGCATTTGCATCTGTCATATTAGTTTGGATCGTTTTACCATGGCGTCCGCGGTTATCGATAAATGGTAATATTGCGGGTAATTTGATGAAGTTTGGTGCATCTGTAATGGGCGGAGACATCATTAGTGCTTTTATTGAAAATATTGATTATATTGTAGTTGGCAGGTTGTTTGGGTTAGCACAACTAAGCATTTATACACTTGCCTATCGTCTGCCTGAAATGCTTCTCGTTGGTAATCTTTGGGTAATGGGAGGCGTGTTATTTCCGGCATTTTCCTCTATTCAAGACAGACCTGAAGAAATGCGTCGTGGACTTTTGGCTGCGGTCAGAATTATCCAAATAATAGCAGTTCCTATCTCCTTAGGTCTATTTCTTGCTGCTACTCCCATTGTCCTTGTAGTTTTTGGTGATCAATGGCTAGAAGTTGTACCAATTCTCAAAGTTTTATCGATTTATGCTTGGGTATATTCTATTGGGTACCATGTTGGTGACATTTATAAAGCTATTGGACGTCCTGATATTCTTTTTCGTCTATCGATTCTGACTTTAATCATAATTGTTCCTGCGATTTTACTTGGATCTCGCTTTGGCTTGGTCGGTGTTGCATGGGGACACTTGATTGCAGTCTTAATTCG
>CAZEKK010000404.1:0-2275 GCA_964512905.1 uncultured Solirubrobacteraceae bacterium | reverse complement strand
GCGCGCCACGCCGCTGGTCTACGTCGAAGACGGGCGCGACGTCGTCATCGTGGCCTCCAAGGGCGGCCATCCCCGGAACCCCGCCTGGTACCACAACCTGCGCGCGCACCCCGACACGACGGTGCAGATCGGCCGCGAGCACCGCGCGGTCCACGCGCGCGTCGCCGATCCCGACGAACGCGCCCGGCTGTGGCCCAAGGCCGTCGCGACCTATGGCGGCTACCGCGGCTACCAGGAGCGCACGGACCGCGAGATCCCGCTCGTCATCCTCGAGCCGCGAACCTGACCGCGCACGGCCGCGGCGCGACCACACCGGACCGCGCCATGGGCGCCCGTGGGGAACGTCGGCGAGCGTCAGCGGACACGCGGCCGGGCGGACTGCGCGGCGATGCGCGCGGCGATGCGCGCGTCAGCCGCCTGGAGCATTGTCGGCGTGACGAGGCGTCCGAGCGCTCTTCGGTTGCCGGCGACGAACCGGTAGACGCGGCGCGAGACCGGCGCGATCGCGCGGGCGAGCGGGCCCGCGGCGGCGTTGCGCGTTCCCGCTGCGGCAATGAGCGCGACGGCGTCGCCGCCGGAGGCGACGCGACCGTCCGCGGTCGCCACGTGCGCGGTGGCCAGGCGACGGTCGGGGGCCAGCCCGGCGAGCAGGCGTTCGCCTGCTTCGGACTGGATCGCCTGCGGCGACAGCCGCCCGCGCCGGTCGAGCGCGAGCAGCCGTGCGACCGACCATCGGCAGAAGCCGCAATCCGCGTCGTAGAGGACCGTCACGCTCGCGGCCGCCGGGGTCGTGCCTCCGCGGGGGCCGCTCACGCCGTCAGCGCGCGACGAGCGTGCGCTCGCGCAGGTCGTAGGCAAGCTCGCGGCGATCGTCGCGCATCGCGTCTGCGATCGCGGCGACGACCTCGCGATGGTCGGCACCGGCTGGAAGCGCCGGCGCCTCGCCCGCGAGCGAGCGACGCTCGAAGCCCGTGTCGAGGTGGGAGGGGCGCACGTCGAGCACCGTCAGCCCGCTCCGGCGGCGCTCGCGGCGCAGCGCCACGAGGTAGGCCGACAGCGCGGCCTTGCTGGCTGAGTACGCGGCCATGCCGGCGGTTGGGTGCTCGGCGACGACGGCCGTCAGGGCGACGACCATCCCGCTCGGTTCGATGTGGCGCAGCGCTTCGCGAACGAGCGTGATCGGGCCCGTCGTGTTGACGAGGAAGAGGTCGCGGACCACCGCGTCGTCGAGCTCAGGCTCAGCTCCGAACGCGACGATTCCGGTTGCGACGACGACGGCTTCGAGCCCGCCGAGGGCCACCGTCGCGGCTTCGAGGCAGGCTGGAATCCCCGCCGGGTCGCGGAGGTCGAGCCGCGCGGCCGGGGCATCGAGCTCGCCGGCGAGTGACGCGAGGCGCTCCGGGTCGCGCCCGGCGAGCGCGACCCGCGCGCCGCGAGCGTGCAGCTCCCGCGCAAGGCCCCGGCCGAGCACGCCCGTCGCCCCAGCCACGAGGATCCGTGCGCCGTCGAGATCCACGGTCAGCGGCGGAGGGAGGTTCGGGCCGCGTTCACCTCGTTGCCGGCCATGCGGCCCCGCGTCCTAGCGAGCCGCTTCATCTTCCTGCGCGATCCGGGCTTGGAGCCTGTCGTTGTCGCGGCCGTCCGCGATCGCTGCGAGCACCAGGACCACGATGGCGATGGCTGCGGGGACCGTGACCGCCACGCCGATGAGGAACAGCTTGCGACGGCCCATGATCAGAACTCCCATGCAGTCGATTGCGGCATCGCAGCTCCTACGCGATCGGATCTCCAGAAGATCAGATCCGCGCCTGGCCTTGCGGGCCAGCAGGCGGAAGCGCGCATCTCTCGCCTCACGCCTGCCGGGATGGGCGTGCACCCTTCAGGCCGGCGGGGTCGACGCGGCAGACGCGGGTCGTTGACGGGCCGGTCGCGACCGCGACGCGGTGGCGGGATGTTGGGCGGGCGCCGCCAGGAGCCGGCGGGGACGCCTACCCCGGCGTCGCCGCGGCCGGCGCCTCGGGGCGCTCGCGGACGTACGGCGCCGGCACCGACGGGTCCGGCGCGTCGATCTCGCGGGCCAGGCGGTGGCCGTCGAAGACGGCCTCGGCCTGGATGCGCGGGGTCACGCAGTCGCCGATCCGGTGCAGCGCCTCGATCCCGTCGGCGGCCAGCGCCTCCCGGTCGCCGTCGAGCTCGAACCACAGCGCCGCGTCGGCGGCCCGCTGGGTGACCAGGACGACGCTGTCGGCCTCCACGGCGACCTCGCCGGACCGGT
>CAZEKK010000403.1:0-2276 GCA_964512905.1 uncultured Solirubrobacteraceae bacterium | reverse complement strand
CGCCCCGACCTACAAGGCCGCCGTCGCATTGAAGTCCGCGAGGACCGCCGCCCGCGACCAGGGCGACTACCAGCCCGCATCCCGGCAGACGTTCGAGGAGTACGCCGCCGACTGGATCGGCCGGTATCAGGGCCGCGGCGGCCGGCACACGTTCACCGAGGACACCCGCGACGAGTACCGCCGCGACCTCGCCCGCTACGCCTACCCGGTGCTCGGCCCCCGGCGGATCACGGCGCTGACGCCGCGGGACCTGTCGGCGTGGGTCGCGTGGCTGGCCGACGAGAACGCGCAGGGCGAGCGCCACGCCCGCGAGCAGGGCCGCGAGCCGGCGAAGGGCGAAACGCGGCGCCTGACCGACGGCAGCATCGCCCGGGTCGCCGGTCCGGTCCGGGCGTGCCTGCGCGCCGCCCGGCACGAGGGCGTGATCCGCCACAACCCCGCGCAGGACCTCGCGCTCCCCAGGCGCGACCCGCTCCCCGACCATGGCGAGGACGGCCCGGCCGCGAAGGCGCTCACCCGCGCCGAGCTGGCCCGGCTGCTCGACGCGATCGAGCCCGGCCACCGGCCGTTCTTCCGGCTGCTCGCCGCGACCGGCCTGCGGATCGGCGAGGGACTCGCGCTGACATGGGCGGACGTGGACCTCGACGCCCGCACGGTCCGGGTCCGCCGGTCCATGAGGCACGGCCGCGAGAAAGCCCCGAAGTCGCGGCACGGCCGGCGGACCGTGCCGATCCCTGACGGGCTCGCCCGCGAGCTGCGCCAGGCGCGGATGGCGAGCCCCCGCAAGGCCCCCGGCGACCCGGTGCTCTCAACGATCGCCGGGACGCCGTGGCGGCCGGAGAACCTGCGCCGCCGCGTCCTCAAGCCCGCCGCCCGGAAGGCTGGCGTCCCGTGGGCCGGGTTCCATGCGTTCCGCCACACGTTCGCGTCCATGCACATCGAGGCCGGCACGAACGTCGTCGTGCTCTCGCGGCTGCTCGGCCACCACGCGCCCGCGTTCACGCTGGACACCTACGCGCACCTGCTTGACGACGGGCTCGGCGAGGGATTGGACCTCGACGCTGAACTCCGCCGCGTCGCCTAAGCCAGACGGTGCCTTGACGGGCGCGGGGCGGTGTTCGGCGCGCTCCACCGCCATCGCCAGCGGTGCTCGCGCGGATCGGATGAACGCGGCGATCAGTGCCGCAGCCCCGACGCGCAGCCCGGAGCGGCCCCGGCGTAGCCGCGAAACGCGATCCAGCGCCAGTCGTGCCGCAGCACCATCGTTCCCTTCAAGCGGCCCGAGACGCGCCAGTTCCGCGGCGGCTTGCGCGAGTTGCCGCATGACTTCAGCAGGCGCCGCGCGGTCACGCACGACACCCCGCGATGGCCCGTGATGCGAGCCTGCCACTCGGCCCACTCGCGCTCCTGCTCGTCGTATGGCCCCTTGCCCCAGACAATGCCGCAGCCCGAAGCGACGTATGCGCCCCCCGGTCCGTCGGCGGCCTGGGCGACTGGCGCAGCGAGCCCGGACAGGACCGCTGCGAGTGTCACACCTAAACGCACCGGGGAGAATCTACCTTGCCACCCGACCCGAGCGGGGCCGCCCCACGCCGACCCTCACGGAAGCTAGGCGCGTGTGCATGTCGTCGCACTGGCGGCCGTAGCCCCACAGGCGCGCAAGGGTCTCCGGCGCAGCGAAGCGACAGATCGACCCGCCGGTGTCGCCGAGGTCGCGCCACCGCTGGCCGACCCTGCGCCGGAACCGCTCCGGCTGGTCGGCGAAGCCCAGCGGCCCGGAGACGTAGCCGATCGCGAAGTAGGTCACGCCGCAGCGGCCGTAACGGATCGTGGCCGGGCGAGGGCCCTTGAACCGTGCCGACCGGACGTAGCGGGCGTGTGCGGCCCGCAGCCCCTTGGCGAGGCCGGGGTAGTACGGCAGGCGGACGCAGCGCGCCGCGGCCGTGCCGGTCTCCGCGCCAGCGGGCACGGCCGCGGCAGCCGCCCCGAGCAGTGCTGCGACGACAGCCAAGGCGATGAGGCGCGGGCGGCCCACGGTCTGCGACCGTAATGGACGCTCGGCCGCTCGACAAGGGGGGTCCGGGGGCCTCGTGGTGGCAACAGGGTGGCAACGGGACACGCCCGGAACCCACAACACTCGACCGGACTCGCCCTCGCGGAAACCCAGGATTAGCGGGCGTTTCCGGCACTCGACAGGACGCCGCAGGAGTGCCGGGCCGCCATCATAATCCGCGTGTCGGGGGTTCGAGTCCCTCCTCCGGCATCCTGAAACGTCC
>CAZEKK010000402.1:0-2287 GCA_964512905.1 uncultured Solirubrobacteraceae bacterium | reverse complement strand
GGCACCACCGCGCCGCAGCATGGCTCGCGCTCGGGACCACGGCCACCATCGTCCTATGGCTGATCGAGCGCGCCGCATGATCAGGGATGGGGTGGCACCCCCTAGCCGCGGGGGTCTCGGCAGCCGGGGGGCTGCCCGGGAAGAAAACCGGGGCCCGTTCGATCCGAAAAACGGCGCCCAGGAAGCCGGCCGGAGGGGCGGGCGGTGAGCAAGGGCGCCCCGTCGCACCTGTCGGCCGCGTCCCGCTCGTGGTGGTCTGAGGTGAAGGCCGCCTATGACCTGGACCGCCACCATGAGCGGCTGCTGGTCGCGGCGTGCGAGGCGTGGGACCGCCACGCCCAGGCGCGCCGCCTGCTCGCCAGGCATGGGCTGACGTTCACGGACCGGTTTGGGCAGCCGCACGCGCGGCCGGAGGTGGCGATCGAGCGCGATTCGCGGCTCGCGTTCGCCCGGCTGGTCCGTGACCTGAACCTTGACGCCGAGCACGTCCCGGCCGTCCGGGCTGCGCGGCGGGGGGACCGGTGATGGCGCCGCGGCGGCGTGTCTCGGCGGCCCTGGGCGCGCAGGACCACTTGGAGCTGCGGTGCGGGCTCATGTTCCGCCGGTTCTGGGGGCGGCACCGGACCGAGGCCGAGCACCTCGAGCACCTCGCGGGCGTGTGGCGGGTTCACGGCGCGCGGATCGCCGCCGATCATCGCCCGGGCCGCAGGCCGTGGGGGTGGTGGATGTTCGAGGCGGGCGAGGAGATGCCAGCGTGGCCGGACAGTCAGCCGCAGCGGCTCGTGGAGCTGGGCGCGGTCGGGACGGGCGAGCTGGTGGAGCTGGCCGCGATCGCCGACCGGTTCGTCGCGCAGCATCCGCCGCCGTACCTCGACGTTCCCGGCCAGGTGGAGGACGGCAACGTCGCCCGGGCGGCGCTGGGGCTGCCGGCGGCCGTGGTCGAGGTGCTTCCCCGGTGACGGCCGGGGGGCCATCCGCGCGCGGGGTGCCCGCAGCCGCCCGGGGGGGCGCTGGTCCCGTGTCTGAGTCTGGGTGTCCCGGGATGCGTGCCGCGGCGGCGCTCGGCCGGGTGTCGGGTCCGTGCCGCGCGGCTCGGGTTCTGCACGGACGGGCCGTGCTCGGCGAGCCCGTCACCGAGGACGCGGCCCGGGATGCGCTCGAGGCCCTGCTCGTCGCTGCGGCCGATGCCCTCGAGGATCTCGGCGGGGCGCCGCGATGACGGGCGGTGACGGCAACGGGGGCGTGACGGGAGACCTCCGGCTGGCCGATGTGCTGGACGCGCTTGCAGACGCGGTGGCCGCCCGGCTCGCTGACGCCGAAAGGGCCGCGCGTGGCCTTTCGGGCGTGGAGCCGTACCTCAACGTCGAGCAGGCCGCGAAGCTGCTCGGTGACGCGCCGACGTCGCGGGTGTACGACCTCGCCGCGTCGGGCCGGCTGCGGGTGGTCCGCGATGGCCGCCGGGTGCTCACGCGGGCGTCGTGGATTATCGAGTACCTCGAGGGCAGCGAGGCGGCGTGAGTCCGGCGTGCCTGGTGTGCGGCGCTAGCCTGGCCGGCCGGCGTGCTCATGCGCGGTTCTGCTCGGCGGCGTGCCGGCGCGAGGCGCTGCGCTTGCGGCGCCTGTCCGCCGGGGAGCGGGACGGGCACTACCTGACCCTCAGCCAGTACGCGCAGCGCCGCAGAAAGCGTGCAAGAGGCCCGGGAGGGGCGTAGGATGCCCCGCACCTACCAAGTGCCCCCGCGACCGCAGGAACGGCCCGGGGGCGTGGCACCAGGAGTGCGACCTCCCGATGCAGCGCAAACGTACCGCCTGCGCCGTACCGAATCCGCCCCCGCCCCCGCGGGCCGGCTGGCCGCATCCTCGACGCCGCACAACCACGAGGAGGGCCACCAATGACCGCAGCACCCGCGAAGTTCACTGAGTCCGAGGAGGACCTCATGGCGACCGTCGCCGACCTCTGGGCCGAGTGCGACTGTCTCGCCACCATGCTCATGAACGCCGTCGACCTCGCCCAGTCCGCCGACGAGGAAGCCGGCCGCCGCGGCGGCCGGGTCCGATGGGAACGGCTCCGCGAGGCGATCGCCCCCAGGCTCCGCGAGTCGATCCGCCGCCGGGACGCTGCGCTCGCCCGGGTCGGCATCGACCCCGACGGCGACGGCGAGGCGTCCTGATGGCCGCGATGGAGACCACCCGCACGCCGGGCGTGTTCCGGCGCGGCAGCCGCTACGTCGTCGTGTTCCGCGACCAGGACGGCGCGCAGCGCAAGGAGTCCGCCCCGACCTACAAG
>CAZEKK010000401.1:0-2299 GCA_964512905.1 uncultured Solirubrobacteraceae bacterium | reverse complement strand
CACAACGAAGACGAGTGGTTCTACGTCCTCGAGGGCGAGCTCACGATCTGGGTCGGCGGAGAGACCGTCGTCGCGCCAGCCGGCGCGTTCGTGTTCGGCCCGCGCGACGTCCCGCACACGTTCGCCGTCAGTTCCGAGCAGGCGCGCTTCCTGCTCGTGACCGAACCGGGCGACTTCGTCGGCTTCGTCCGCGCGCTGGCCGAACCGGCTGGCGCGCTTGCGATCCCCCCGGCGCCGACCGCGCCGCCCGACATGGAGCCCGTGCTTGCCGCCGCCGCGCAGTACGGCCTCGAGATTCTCGGCCCTCCCGGGATCCCGGCATGACCGGCACCGTCGCCACCGCCGAGGACAACAGGACCTGCGCGCGCGATTGGATCGACGCCTTCAACGTCCGTGACGATGACCGGGAGGCCAGCGCGCGAACCGCCGGCTACATCGCGCACGCCCCCGACAGCATGCAGCTGCCAACGCTTGACAGCGACGCCTGGCTCGAGTTCCTCGACGGGTTCCTCCAAGGCTTCCCCGACCTTCACCTCGAAGTGCAGGATGCCGTCGCAGACGAGGCCATGACCGCGCAGCGCATCCTGTTCACCGGAACCCACACCGGGCCGTTCCGCGGGCTGCCACCGACCGGCCGCACAGTCCGCTTCTTCGGGATCGAGATCAACCGAATGGCGGACGGGAAGGTCGCCGAGCACTGGTTCCAGCTGGACGCGCTCACGCTCTTTCAGCAATTGGGCCTCACCGTCGTACCCGGACCCCGTCTCCTGCCACGGCTCGTCGCGGCGGCCGTCACGCGGCTGTTCAGGACGCGGCGCGCGGGCACGCCATAGGCTTGTCGGCCGCGCCAAGGGCGACTGGACGACCTGGCGCGGGTCCGCTGGGTCAGCCGACCCGGCGGATCGGCGGCAGGACGTAGGAGCCGTCGAGCACTGCCTGTCCCGGCTGGTACATGCGCATCACGGGCCGGAAGGCGCCTGCGGGCGCCGGCAGCCAGTTCGCCTGCTGATCCGCTCCGGGAGGGTCGTGCTGGATGTGCAGGGTGATGCTTCCGTCGTCAGCGGTCTTCAGGCCCGGCGTGCGGTTCCCGATCGAGTACCGGTCGATCGGGTTGGCGACCAGGTGGAAGTCCGGCACGTCGTACATCGTGAGCGACCAGAACGCGTCGACCGGGGGCGGCGACTCGAGGTGCAGCTCGTAGCGCCGGGAACCGTCGAGCGGTTCGCCGTCGGCGTCGACCCAGATGAGCGCGTAGTCGGCCTCGTAGCCGTGGTTTCCCCAGAGGCCGGCGCGGGCCACGACGGCGCGGGTCACGTAGGCGGTCGTCCGGTCGGCGATCCGCCATTCGGGCGCGTCGAGCGCACCGACCTCGTAGAAGTCGAGGTTGTAGTCGAACAGATGCGTCGTCATCTGCCAGCCCGCTGGGGTGGCCTGCGTCTGCTTGCCGAGCTCGTCGATCTTCGCCTGCCCGGCCTTTGCGCCCGCGATCAGGACCTGCGACCGCTCGGGGTCGAGGTCGGCGTACCCCGTCTCCGGCGCGGTCAGCCCGAGCTGCTCGCAGAGCTTCAGGAACGGGCCGTCGCCCGGCGGCGGCGGAAAGGCCTGGAGGGCCACGCGGAAGCGCTCCCACCAGGCGAGTTCCTCACCGACACCCGGGTCCGGCGCGGGCACGCCCTCCGGCGATGCAGAAGCAGCCGTCTGGGGCGTGAGTGTGAATTGGTCCTGCAGCGCGTGGGCGACCGGAAGGTCCCGCTCGCCATCGACCTGGATCCGTCCGGCGATCACGAAGACGCCTGTCGGGGCATGGATGACCGTCGTCCCCTCGGGGACCTCGCCCTCCCAGCCAGCCCCGACGAGGAGGAAGTCACCGGCGCCCGTGCCTGTGGCGCGGCGCCCCACGTAGGCGAAGTTGTTCGACCATGCGTCGATGAACTGCAGGACGTAGTAGCGCCCGGCGGTGTCCGGGACGTGCAGCGCCAGCGAGCCCTGCCGCACGTCGCACATCGCGATCGAGTAGAGCGTGTCGTTGTTGGGGCTCACGAACTTGAACTCCGGCCCGGCGAGCGCGCGCGCATGACCGAACGCGTTGTACGGCGCCTTCATCGGGAACCGATCGCCGCCGGCGACGAACCCGCCGATCTCGTCCACGCTGTAGACCAGCGGGTAGCCGTAGATGTAGGCCTCAGCGGCGAGCCTGACCTTGTCGGCATCGACCATGGCGGGGATGCTTCCACAGACGCTGACCGCAAGGCCGTCGCCGCGCCACCTCGGATCGCCTTGGCGGAGTCGGCACTGCATG
>CAZEKK010000400.1:0-2302 GCA_964512905.1 uncultured Solirubrobacteraceae bacterium | reverse complement strand
CGGCGTGCCGCCCGAGCGCGTCCTCGTCAACATCCACGAGGTGGGCAACACGTCCTCGGCCTCGATCCCGCTCCTTCTCGGCGGCGCCCAGCGCGACGGGCGCCTCGCGCACGGGGCCACGCTCGGGCTCGCGGCGTTCGGCGCGGGCTTCGTGTGGGGCGCCGGCGTGGTCTCCTGGAAGGAGCGCGTCCATGTCTGCGCGTGACGACGGCTGCGCGCTCGTGACCGGCGGCACGCGCGGCATCGGAGCCGCGATCGCCGGAGCGCTGCGGGACGACGGCTGGCGGGTCGTGACCGTCGGCCGGACGGGCGGCGACGTCGCCGCCGACGTCGGCGACCCCGCGGCCGTGGAGGCGGCCTTCGCGCACGCCGAGGCGACGCACGGGCCGGTCCTCGCCCTGGTGAACTGCGCGGGCATCCGCCGCGACGGTCTCGCCATCCGGATGAGCGACGAGGACTGGAACGCGGTGATCGCCACGAACCTGACCGGCGCCTTCCTCTGCACCCGGCGCGCGCTCGGTCCCATGCTGTCGGCCCGCTGGGGCCGGATCGTCAACGTCTCGTCGGTGGTTGCCGACCATGCGAATCCGGGCCAGGCCAACTACGCCGCCTCCAAGGCGGGGCTGCTCGCCCTCACCCGCACGGTCGCCAAGGAGATGGCGCGCAAGGGCATCACCTGCAACGCGGTCACGCCCGGGCTGATCGAGACCGAGATGACGGCGGACGTCGCAGAGATGATCCTTCCGCTCGTGCCGGCCCGCCGGGCGGGCACGCCCGCGGAGGTCGCCGCCGCCGTCGCCTTCCTGTGCAGCGACGCCGCCGGGTACGTCACCGGCGCAACGCTCGCGATCGACGGGGGGATGACGGCGTGACCCTCCGGCGTGCCACTCTCACGGACGACACACCCCGACCCCGGAGGAACTGATGGACGAGCAACAGGTGCTCGAGCGCGTGCGCGCCGAGCTCGAGGCGATCAAGGTGCCCGGCGCCGCCGACGCCGGCATGGACACGACGTGGCAGGACCTCGAGGTGGACTCGCTCGACCTCGTCGAGCTCGTGCGCGCGCTCGAGGACGAGTACGGAATCCGCATCTCCGACGAGCAGCTGCAGCCGATCGCCTCGGTCGGCGACGCGGTGCGCCTCGTCATGAGCCTGCGGTCGGAGAGCGCCCAGGCGTGACGGCGGTCGTCGTCACCGGTCGCGGCGTGATCTCGTCGATCGGCGAGGGAGCGGATGCCTTCATCGACGCGCTCCAGGCTAAGCGGTCCGGCATCGTCGACGGCTGGGCGCGGTGCCCGGACTTCGATCCCGAGACCGCGATGACCGCCAAGGAGGTGCGCCGCACCGACCGCTTCTCGCAGCTCGCGCTCGCCGCCGCCGACCAGGCGATGGCGGAGGCTGGCCTGCCCGCCGGCATCGAGGCCGAGCGGCTGGCCGTCCTGATCGGCACCGGCGTGGGCGGCCTGGCGACACTCGAGGACGGCTGCCGCGCGTACTTCGAGCGCGGCGAGCGCGGCGTGTCGCCGCACTTCGTGCCCGCGCTCATGCCCAACGCCGCGGCGGCCCACATCGCGATGCGCCACGGCGCCCGCGGGCCCGGCTTCGCGCTGGCGTCGGCGTGCGCGACCGGCAGCCACGCGATCGGCGAGGCCGCGCGGATGGTGGAGCGCGGCGAAGCCGACGCGGTGGTGGCGGGCGGCTCCGAGGCGCCCTTCACGCCGGTCGCGATGGCGGCCTTCGCGGCGATGGGCGCGCTGTCGCGCGAAGGGCGGTCCTGCCCGTTCGACGCCCGGCGCGACGGCTTCGTCATGGGGGAGGGGGCCGCCGTCCTCATCCTCGAGGCCGAGCAGCACGCGCGGGCGCGCGGGGCCGAGATCCTCGCCCGGATCGCCGGCTACGGCGCCTCGAACGACGCGTTCCACATCACCCAGCCCGACGAGGACGGCCGCGGCGCCGCGCAGGCGATGCGGGCCGCGATCGCCGGCGCCGGCGCCTCGCCGTCCGACGTCGGATACATCAACGCCCACGGCACGTCGACGCCGTTCAACGACCGCACCGAGACCTTGGCGGTTCATGCGGTCTGGAACGGCGATGGGCCCCCGATCTCGAGCACGAAGTCGGCGATCGGCCACTTGCTCGGCGCCGCCGGAGCCGTCGAGGCGGTGGCCACCGTCGGGGCGCTGCAGCGCGGCGTCCTGCCGCCGACGCTCAACTACGAGGTTCCCGATCCCGAGTGCGACCTCGACTACGTGCCCGAGGGCCCGCGCGAGGCGCCCGACCTGCGCCTGGCGATCTCGAACTC
>CAZEKK010000399.1:0-2313 GCA_964512905.1 uncultured Solirubrobacteraceae bacterium | reverse complement strand
TTCGTCCCCGACGCAGGAGGTCGTAGTCCACGATGTGCGGGATCGCCGGGCTCTTCAGCAAGACGAGCGCCATCGAGGCGGACCTCGGCGCGCACCTCAGCGACATGCTCGTCCAGCTCGCCGACCGCGGCCCGGACAGCGCGGGGGTCGCGCTCTACCGCGATCCCGCGGAAGCGGGGTCGAGCAAGGTCTCGCTTCACTCGCCCGACCCTGACTACGCCTGGGAGGCGCTCGCGCGCAGCCTGCGCTCTGACTTCGGCGGCAGCCACGAGCCCCAGGTGCGCGCCAGCCACGCCGTGCTCGTCGTCGACGCCGATGCGTCCGATGCCCAGGGGTGGCTGCGTCATCACCACCCCGAGCTGCGCATCATGAGCGCCGGCGAGCGGATCGAGATCTTCAAGGAGGCCGGCGACCCGCGGGCGTTCGTCGAGCGCTTCGGCCTGCGCGACACGGCTGCGAGCCACGGCCTGGGCCACACGCGGATGGCGACCGAGAGCCGCGTGACGACGCAGCACTCGCACCCGTTCTCGACGGGCCTGGACCTCTGCCTCGTCCACAACGGCTCGCTCTCGAACCACAACCGCCTGCGCCAGGAGCTGCGCCGGGAGGGGATCGCGTTCCAGACCGACAACGACACCGAGGTCGCCGCCGGCTACCTGACCTGGCGCCTGCGCGAGGGAGCCACGCTGCAGCAGGCGCTCGAGGGCTGCCTCTCAGACCTCGACGGCTTCTACACCTTCGCCGTCGGGACCGCCGACGGGTTCGCCGTCCTGCGCGACCCGATCGCCTGCAAGCCCGCGGTGATGGCCGAGACCGACGAGTGGGTCGCGATGGCCTCGGAGTTCCGCGCGATCGCGGTGCTCCCGGGCGCCGAGGACGCGCGCGTCTGGGAGCCCGAGCCCGGCGAGGTCTACGTCTACGAGCGGGCGGCGGTCCGGTGAGCGCCGCAACCGAGGCGGCCGCCGAGGTCGTCGACCTCGCGTCGACGCCGCTGCGCGACCTCAACCAGCGCCTCCACGACGCCGCCGACGGCGGCCCGCAGCGGTGGCGCATCCTCAACCCGGGCGGAGCGCACGCGGTGGCGGTCGGCCTCGACGCGCCGCTCGAGGTCGAGATCGACGGCCACGTCGGCTACTACTGCGCCGGCATGAACAAGGCGGCGACGGTCCGGGTGCACGGCAACGCGGGCGTCGGGGTCGCCGAGAACATCATGTCCGGCACGGTGATCGTCGACGGCGACACGTCGCAGGCCGCCGGGGCGACCGGGCGCGGGGGGCTGCTCGTCGTCCGCGGCAACGCCGCGGCCCGCTGCGGGATCTCGATGAAGGGCGCCGACATCGTCGTCGCCGGCAGCGTCGGCCACATGAGCGCGTTCATGGCCCAGAAGGGCACCCTCGTGGTCTGCGGCGACGCCGGCGACGCGCTCGGCGATTCGATCTACGAGACGCACGTCTACGTCGCCGGGTCGGTGGCCAGCCTCGGCGCCGACTGCGTGGAGAAGGAGATCGCCGAGCATCACGCGGCAGAGCTGCGAAGCCTGCTCGACCGGGCCGGAATCGACGCGGACCCGGCGGGCTTTCGCCGCTACGGGTCGGCCCGGCAGCTCTACACCTTCCACATCGACAACGCCGGCGCGTACTGACGGGGGCCCCGCATGACCGAGTTCGACACGCTCTCCAAGCGCACGGCCTGGGATCCGCGTCACGCGAGCCGCTGGCGGCCCGGCCTGCGCGAGTCGGCGCTCTTCGACCAGAACACGATCCACGAGATCCAGCGCAAGGCCCGCGAGGGCCTCTACGACATCCGCGGCTTCGGCGCCAAGCGCAAGGTGCCGCACTTCGACGACCTGCTCTTCCTCGGCGCGAGCGTGTCGCGCTACCCGCTCGAGGGCTACCGGGAGCGGTGCGACACCGACGTCACGCTGGGGACACGCTTCGCGCGCAACCCGGTCAAGCTCGACATCCCGATCACCATCGCCGGCATGAGCTTCGGCGCCCTGTCGGCGCCGGCGAAGGAGGCGCTCGGGCGAGGCGCCTCGGAGGTCGGCACGAGCACCACGACCGGCGACGGCGGCATGACGCCCGAGGAGCGCGGCCACTCGACGAAGCTCGTCTACCAGCTGCTCCCGTCGCGGTACGGCATGAACCCCGACGACCTCCGCAAGGCCGACGCGATCGAGGTCGTGGTCGGCCAGGGTGCGAAGCCCGGCGGCGGCGGCATGCTGCTCGGGCAGAAGGTCAATCCGCGCGTGGCGAAGATGCGCACGCTGCCCGAGGGCGTCGACCAGCGTTCGGCGAGCCGCCACCCCGACTG
>CAZEKK010000398.1:0-2317 GCA_964512905.1 uncultured Solirubrobacteraceae bacterium | reverse complement strand
TCAGCCCAGGTCCGGCGGGGCGTCCAGCACCGCCCGCACGCCGCGCGCCGGCGCCATCGTGATCGTGCGCAGGACGGCCCGCTCGGGGCGCGGCGAGGCCGGGCGCAGGGTCGGAGCGCGCGTGAGCACCTCTCGAAGCACGACCCGCATCTCGAGCTGGGCGAAGGCGGCCCCGAGGCAGCGCCGCACGCCGCCTCCGAACGTCACGAACGACGAGGCGGCTGGACGCGCCTCGAGGAACCGCTCGGGCCGGAACGCCTCCGGATCGTCGTAGACGGCCGCGCTCGTGTTCACGAGATAGCTCGACGGCGCCACGATCGCGCCTTGCGGGATCGACCACCCCGCAAGGACGACCGGCTCGCGGGCGCGGCGGGCGAAGTCCACGACGACCGGGCGGACCCGCAGCGCCTCGTCCACGACGGCACGCAGGTACGCGTCGCCGCGGTCCGAGCGCAGCTCGGCCTCGAGCCGGGCGCGGACGGCGGGGTGGCGGAAGAGCAGCTCGAACGTCCACGCCAGGGCCGTGGCCGTGGTCTCGTGTCCGGCGACCAGGAGCGTCACCAGCTCGTCACGCAGCTCCCGGTCGGTCATCCCGCCGCCGTCCTCCCCCTGGGCGCCCAGCAGCATCGAGAGCACGTCGTCGCGCTCGTGGGCGTCGCCGGCCGCGCGCCGGCTGGCGATCTCCTCGAAGACGAGCGCGTCCAGCCGGGCCCGGCGGGCCAGGAAGCGCCGCCACGGCCAGAACCGGCCCGGCAGGCGCCGGAACGGCGGCATGAGCAGCAGACTGCCGGCGCCGGCGTCGATCACGGTGGTGATCGCGTCGGAGAACCGCGCGAGCCGGGCCTCGCCCCGGATCCCGAAGACCGCCCGCAGGATGACCTCGAGGGTGATGTCCTGCATCTGCGGCCGCAGCGGGAACGGGGCGCCGAGCGGCCACCGGGCCAGCGAGCGCTGCGTCACCGCCGCGATCGTGGCCTCGTACGCCCGCAGGCGGTCGCCGTGGAACGGCGGCAGCAGCAGCTTGCGCTGTCGCAGGTGGGCGGCGCCGTCGAGGAGCAGCACCGAGGCGCTCCCCAGCAGCGGCGGCAGGGCGTCGCCGACCGCGTTGGCCTCGCCGGCGCGCAGCACCTCCGGATCGCCCTGCAGGAGCGCGCGGACGACCTCCGGGTCGTCGGTGACGTGCATCCGTCCGAACGGAACTGGCCGGATCACGAACACCGAGCCGTGGCGGTCGCGGCAGCGGCGGTAGAAGCCGCGCGGGTCCAGCGCCCACCACGCGGTCTGCAGGACCGGCGGCACTCGGACCTCCGGGGCGGTGCGTCCAGCCCCGTCCGCCGGCGCCGCCCGCGGAGCGGGCGAGGCTGGCGCCTCCCCCGGGCCGGGCGTCGCCGGCGCCTGCGGCGCTGGTAGGTTCGCATCCATGATCCTGGCCACGCTGGACTTCTACACGGTCGTGGTGTTCGTGCACGTCGTCGCGGCGATCGTCGCGTTCGGCGTCACGTTCGCCTATCCCCTGCTCTTCACCCTGGCCGAGCGCGGCGATCCGCGCAGCGTCCCGCTCGTGCTGACCTTCGCCGAGAAGACCGGCCGGTGGCTGATCACGCCAGGGATGCTCGTGCTGCTCATCGCCGGCATCTACCTGACCAGCCGCGACCCGTGGGACTTCAGCCAGGGCTGGATCAGCGCGGCCTTCGTGATCATCATCGTGCTGTTCGGCCTGCAGGGCGCCTACTACGCCCCGCGCCTGCGCAAGGCCCGCGCCCTGGCCGAGCGTGACATCGAGGCCGCCGCCGGCGGCGAGGTGAAACTCAGCACCGAATACCTCGCGCTCTCCAAGCAGATGGGCCAGGTCGGGATCCTCCAGAGCGTGCTGATCCTCGCCGCGGTGTTCGACATGGTCTGGAAGCCCGGGCTGTAGGCGACTGATTCCGTCGGGACTGGCGTCCGCCGGCCTGGCGGCGGCGTCGCCGGGCACCTGGGGGACTGGGGCTGGCGTCCGCCGGTCGCGCGGTGGCGTCGCCGGGCACCTGGGTGAGCGTCGGCGGGGCGTCCGCCGACGCCGTGCCGGCGGCGGGGCGTCCGCCGACGCCGTGCCGGCGGCGGCGGGAGCGGTTGCGTGATTCTGGCTGCTCTGGCGGTCGTCCCGACTCAGCTGCTGCCGGTGCAGTCTCCCCGCTCAGATCGAGTGAAGGATTCCCGTCGTTCAAGCGACGAATTTCGCTCACTGGATCACCAGGGCGCGCCGGCGCGGATCGAGTGAACGATTCCCGTCGTTCAAGCGACGGATTTCCTTCACTCGATGGCCGCGGGGGCACGA
>CAZEKK010000397.1:0-2322 GCA_964512905.1 uncultured Solirubrobacteraceae bacterium | reverse complement strand
TCACCGTGCTCGCGCTGCGGCCGGGGCGCATCCGCAACACCGCCTCGGTGACCGCGTCCCGCCCGGATCGGGTCGCCGGCAACAACCGCGACAGAGCCACCACGCGCATCACCCAGCCGCGAGCGGCCCTGAAGGTCGTCAAGCGGGCATCGTCCGCCGGCACGATCGCGCCGGGCGATCGGGTGCGCTTCCGGATCACCGTCTCGAACCCGAGCGATCACGCCGCCGCGGGCGTCGTGGTCTGCGACCGGCTCCCGTCGGCGCTGACCTACGTCTCGGCCCCGCAAGCCCGCTTCCGGGCCGGCAACGCCTGCTGGACCATCGGCCTGCTGCCCGCCGGTGCGTCGCGGACGGTGCAGGTGGTGGCGCGCGTGGCCGCTGACGCTCGGACCGGCACTGTGCGCAACACGGCGATTGCCCGGGCCGACAACGCCTCGCCGGCCCAGGGGGCGGCGTCGACGCGGGTGGCGGGCGGCGGCGAACTGTCCGGCGGCGGTGGCGGCGTCACCGGATAGGCGCCGGCCCGGGCGACGCCGCCCGGCGGCGCTGCCGGTTGTCACGGCGGCCGCCGCCGCCGGGGCGGCTGCGCTGCCGGTTTCGGCCAGCGCCGCGCGCTCGGAGCGCGACGAGGTCGCCCGACCCGTCTTGGCCAGCGCCGCCACCCCGGCGCGCAGCGCGGTCGGCGCCCCGACGGCGCGGCTGGCCTGGTCGGCGCAGATCATCCATCCCGCGATCGTCCGGGCGGCGCCGGGCCCGCGGGCGCGCCGCGTGGGCCGGATCGGCACGACGGCGGCGTGGACCGGCGGCCGCGTGCGCCTGCTCGTTCTCGCCGTGCGCTCGGGTAGACGGGGCCCGGCGTGGCTGCGGGTCCTGCTGCCCGACCGCCCCAACGGCCGCTCCGGCTGGATCGACGCCGACCTCGCCCGCCTGGCGCCCCTCCGCTGGCGGGTCGAGATCGACGTGCGCGCGCGCCGGCTCGTGGCTCGCCGCGACGGCCGCCGGGTGCGGTCGTGGCGCGTCGTGGTCGGGACGCGGACGACGCCGACCCCGCGCGGAACGTTCGCCGTCTACGAGCGCGTGCGCCAGCCCCGGGGCTCGATGCTCGGGCCGTGGGCGCTGCACCTCACCGCCCACTCGAACGTGCTCTTCGACTACGGGGGCGGCCCCGGTCGCGTGGCGATGCACGGCCGCAGCGGCCCGCTGCTCGCCGACCCGCTCGGCAGCGCGTCGTCCCACGGCTGCATACGCATGCGCAACGCGAACGTGCGCTGGCTTGCCGCGCGGGCGCTGCCGGGGACGCCGGTGGTCGTGCGGTAGCGGCTGGCCGGGGCGCAGCGGTCAGCTCAGTCGGCGGTATCGGGTGCGACCGCGGGCAGCGCCGCCACGATGCCGGGCAGCATCGTCTTGGCGATGCCCCTGACCGTCAGCGCCCCGTCAGGCCAGCTGACGGTCAGCTCCCTCTTGCGCGTGCCGGCGACCGCGAGGCCGGCGCGCGGAACGCTCTCGTGCTCGCGCGGCCCGCCACCGATCCCGGTCGCCAGCACCACGAGCCGGCGGTCGGTGACCGCCAGCACGACGTTGGTGCTCTGCGTGACCTCGTGGAGAACGCCGACCAGCGAGGCCGAGCGGTGCTCGAAGGTGGGGTTGAGCCCCACGGCGGCGGCCAGCAGGTTCTCGCCTGGTTCCGCGATCTCGGCCAGGTGGTCGAGCGATGTGCCGAAGCGCCCCCAGCCGCGCGGCAGCTTTTCCTTCTCGCGGGCGATCTGCTCGGCGGTGATCACGCCGGAAGCGTACGTCAGCCGGCCGGGAGCTGCCAGCCGTCAGCCGCCTTCGCGCAGCCGCGCTCGCACCGAAGCGACCTTGTCCGCCAGCGTCTGCTCGGGCTTGTCGCGGCGGTCGTCGAGCTTGAGCACGGTGTAGACGCGCGGGGCGCCCAGCTCGAACGGGATCGCGTGCAGCCAGCCCACGACCGCCAGGATGTCCTCGGTGCTCCCCTCCAGCGAGGTCCCCATTGCGTGCATCTCGTACCGGACCTTGTCCTGGCGCGCGAGGTGGCGCTGAATCTCGGCGACGTAGGCGCTGGCGCTCGGATCCGGCCGGCCCAGGGCGAGGATGGTCAGATCGGCGGTCGCCACGCGGACGCTTACTGGAACGGCGATCCGGCGAAGAAGACGAACCAGATCCCGAACGCGGCCAGCGCCGTGAGGACCGAGACCACCATCACGACGTCGAGCACCGTGCGGGGCCGGCCGGATGTCCGTTCCCCCCGCATGCTCTTCATCCACGGAAGCTGGACCCGGACGTGCGCCGAGCGCCCGGTGA
>CAZEKK010000396.1:0-2334 GCA_964512905.1 uncultured Solirubrobacteraceae bacterium | reverse complement strand
CCATGATCGTGAGGTCCGGGCGCACGCCGCCGAGCTCCTGTGCGCCCCCGGGCGCGACCCGGAATCCCGAGATGACCTCGTCGAAGACGAGCAGCGCGCCCGACGCGTCCGCCAGCTCGCGGAGGAGATCGAGATACCCATCGTCGGGCAGGACGAGGCCCATGTTGGCGGGGAACGGCTCGGCGAGGATGGCCGCGAACTCGTGCTCGGCGACCGCGGCGCGCACGGCGCCGGGGTCGTTCCAGGGCACGACGACCGTCGTTGCGGTGGCCGTCGCCGGCACGCCCGGGCTCGCGGGAAGCGCTTGCGTGGCGAGCCCCGAGCCGGCCTGGGCGAGCAGCCCGTCGATGTGGCCGTGGTAGGCGCCCGCGAACTTCAGGAGCTTCTCGCGCCCGGTGGCGGCTCGCGCCACCCGGATCGCGCTCATGGCCGCCTCGGTGCCGGAGGAGGTCATCCGCAGCATCGGGACCGCCGACATGCGCCGGCCGACCTCCTCCGCGAGGCCGACCTCGCCAGCGGTCGGCGCTCCGAAGGTGGTGCCGAGCGCTGCCGCCTCGCCCACTGCGGCCAGGACATCCGGATGGGCATGGCCGTGGATCAGGGGCCCCCACGAGCAGACGTAGTCGACGTAGCGGTTGCCGTCCACGTCGAAGAGCTCCGCGCCCTCCCCGCGGGCGACGAAGATCGGATCGCGCCCAATCGACCGCATCGCCCGCACCGGCGAGTTCACGCCGCCCGGGAGCACCTCGAGCGCCCGGCGGTACAGCTCCGCGGAGCGCGCGTCGCGCAGCGAACTCGTCACCGGTTCGTGCACCGGCGCCCGGTCACCCGCCGTGCGCCGCTTCCCAGCGCTTGAAGTCGTCGGTGAAGTAGAGCAGGCGGATCTTCTTGAACTCCGTCGAGGAGTACAGGGTCGCCCGGCCCTCGATGCCCGTGTCCGCGGCGATCGAATCGAGGATCGCGTCGCACTCCTCCTTCGAGCGGCCGTGGGCCATCGTGAAGACCGAGTACGGCCAGTCTTCGTAGGTGGGACGCTGGTAGCAGTGCGAGATGCCGCGGTAGGCCGCCATCCGCGGCCCGATCTCGGCGATCTGCTCGTCCGGGACCGCCCAGACGCCCATCCCGTTCGCCGAGAACCCGGCGCGGCGGTGGTAGAGGATTGCCGCCACGCGGCGCAGGAGGCCGCGCTCCTTCATCCCGGCGAGGTGGGCCAGCAGCGCATCGACGTCCATGCCGAGCCCGGCGGCGGCCGCCGCATACGGCTCCGCCACGACGGGCAGGTCGCCCTGGGTCGCACGGATCACGGCGATGTCGGTGTCGTCGTAGGGCACGCGCTTGAGCTCGACCGGGGCCTCGGCCACCCCTGCCGAGGCGAGGTCCTTCGTGCCGCCCTCCATCTCGAGGTCCATGCGGATCTTGAACAGCTTCAGCGTCGGGAGCTGGCGGATCGACGTCGCGCCGGCCTCCTCGCCGAGCGCCGCGAGCGTGCGGTCGAGGCCGAGCGCCGAGTCGGGCTCGACGGCGATCGTGAACCAGAGGTTGAACTCGTGGTTTCGCAGGTAGTTGTGCGAGACCCCCGGATGCGCGTTGATCACCTTCGCGGCGCGGTGGGGATGCTCGGGATCGACCTTGGCGGCCACGAGCATCGAGTCGTATCCGAGCGCGCGCGTGTCGTAGATCGGCGTGACCTGCCGGATGATGCGGTCGTCGAGCAGGCGGCGCACGCGGGCGAGCACCTCGCCCTCGCTCGTCTCGGCCGCAGCCGCCACCGCCGCGTACGGGCGCGCCTGGAGCGGAAACTTGCCCTGCATGAGGTTGAGCAGCCGGCGATCGAGGTCGTCGAGCGGGACGGCCGATCCGCCCGCACGGCTGCGGACCTTCGGGCCGGCGTTGGAAGTCACTGCAGCCATGTCGCGGCGTCCTTGGCGTGGTAGGTGATGACGATGTCGGCGCCCGCCCGCCGGATCGCGGTGAGGCTCTCGAGCACGGCGGCGCGCTCATCGAGGTATCCGGCGGCCGCCGCGGCCTTGATCATCGCGTACTCGCCGCTGACGTTGTACGCCGCCACGGGCACCCGGGTCGCCTCCTTGACCGCGCGGATCACGTCGAGGTACGGGAGCGCCGGCTTGACCATGACGATGTCGGCACCCTCCTCGACGTCGAGGCGGGCCTCCCGGACGGCCTCGTCGAGATTCGATGGATCCAGCTGATAGCCGCGGCGATCTCCGAAGGCCGGCGTCGAGTCGGCGGCCTCGCGGAACGGCCCGTAGAACGCCGAGGCGAACTTCGCCGAGTAGGCGACGATCGGCAGGCCGCTGAACCCCTCGTCGTCCA
>CAZEKK010000395.1:0-2336 GCA_964512905.1 uncultured Solirubrobacteraceae bacterium | reverse complement strand
GGCGCCGCCGCCATCGCCGAGATCGCCTCCGTGCAGTGGCTGCTCGGCCTCGCCTTCGTCGCCGACGGCCTGATGCTGGCCGTCGCCGCCGTGACGATCCTGCGCCGGGTGCTCGTCGCCCGCACCGTGGAGTTCCGCACGCTGCTCGGCGCGATCAGCGTCTTCACGCTGCTCGGCTTGCTGTTCGGGTTCCTCTTCATCGCCCTCGGGCGCCTGAAGGGCACCGACGTCTTCGCCGGCGTGCCGGATGCCACGAGCCGCGACTACCTCTTCTTCAGCTACACCACGCTGACGACGACCGGCTACGGGAACCTCATCCCCGAGGGGTCGATCGGGCAGATCCTCGCCGTGCTGGAGATGCTGGTCGGCCAAGTCTTCCTCGTCACGCTCGTGGCCGGGCTCGTCAGCCTCTGGCGGCCGCTGCGGCGGGACGACCCGCCGGCCGACGGGTAGCCGGCCTCCCGGCCCGGCCGGATGGTTCGCCGGCCCCGGCCGGATGCCATAGTCAGCGCGATGCCCGGCATGCGCCGCTACGCCCACCTGCTCCGCGAACCGTCGGTCGCCGTGCTGTTCGCAGCCGGGCTGCTGTGCCGCCTGCCCCTCGGGCTCAACGGCCTGGCGATCATCCTCTACCTCCGCGAGGAGACCGGGTCGTTCGCCGCCCCGGGCGCCGCCGCCGCCGGCCTCTCCATCGGCTTCGGGATCGGAGCGCCGATGATGGGCCGCCTCCTGGACCGCCGCGGCGCCCGGCTGCTCGTGCCGATGGCCGCGGCGCACGGCGCCGCGCTCGTCGGCTTCCTCGCCGCCGGGTCGACCGGGGCGCCGCCGGCCGTCCTGGTCGGATTGGCGACGCTGGCCGGCGTCGTCTTCCCGCCGACCCCGTCGGTGCTGCGCGCCGTCCTGCCCGACCTGCTCGCCGGCCGCCCGGACCTCGTGCGTGCGGGCTTCGCGCTGGACTCGGTGCTGCTCGAGATCACGTTCGTCGGGGGGCCGCTACTCGTCGGGCTGCTCGTGGTCCTGCTCGGACCCGGAGCCGCCATCGCGCTCTCGGCGGTCGTCGTCGTGCTCGGCGCCGCCGCGTTCCAGCTTGCGCTCCCCGGCGGCCTCGCGGCCGGGGGTGCGACCGTGCCCCGCGACCTGCTCGGCGCGCTGCGCTCCCCCGGCCTGCGCGTGCTCGTCGCGACGATGCTGCCGTTCGGATTCGTCTTCGGCGCGATCGAGATCGCGCTGACGGCGTTCGGGCGCGAGGAGTCAGGACCCGCCGCCGCCGCGGTGCTGATCGCGGCGTGGTCGCTGGGCAGCGTGGCGGGCGGGCTGGTCTACGGCTCGCGGGCCTCCGCGCACGGCGGCCCGCAGGCGGACCTCTTCGTGCGGCTGACCGTCGCGCTGCCCGTGGGCGTCGCCCTGCTGGCCCTGGGCTGGTCGGTGCCCTCGATGGCGCTCATCGCCATCCCGGCGGGCGTGGTCATCGCGCCGATCATCGCCCTGCGCAACGAACTCGCCCGGTCGCTCGCGCCCGACGGCCACGAGACCGAGGCGCTCACCTGGCCGATCACGGCGCTGACCGCGGGCATCGCCCTCGGCGCCGCGTTCGCCGGCGCGATCGTCGACGGCGCCGGCTGGCAGGTCACCGTCGTCGCCGGCGCCGCCGCCGCGGCGCTCACCGCAGTCCTCACCGTCGCCGCGCGACCGACGCTGCGGACCGGGGCGCCTGCGTAGCCGCGCGGCGCGCCGGCCGGCGATCGGCGAGACTCCCCCCATGGACTCCTACGGCCTCACCGGCAAGATCGCCCTCGTCACCGGCGGGGCGCGGGGCATCGGCTTCGCGACCGCCCGCGCCCTGCGGGCGCGCGGCGCATCGGTCGTCGTCGCCGACCTCGACCAGCAGGCCGCCGCCGAGGCCGCAAGCCGCATCCACCCCGAGCACGCCCTCGGCCTCGCCGCCGACGTAACGGACCGCAGCGCGATGCAGCGGGTCGTCGCCACCACGGTCGAGCGGTTCGGCGGCCTCGACGTCGTGATGGCCAACGCCGGAATCGCCTCCCGCGCGGCGACCTTCCGCGCAATGTCGACCGAGAGCTTCGACCGGGTCGTCGACGTGAACACGATGGGCGTGGTCCGCACCGTGCAGGCGGCGCTGCCCGAGATCGTGCGCCGGCGCGGGCACGTCGTCGTGGTCGCCTCCGTCTATGCCTTCGTCAACGGCATCGGCGCGATCCCCTACGCGATGAGCAAGGCCGCGGTCGAGCAGTTCGGCCGGGCGCTGCGGGCCGAGCTGGCCCAGCACGGCGCCGGCGCGAGCGTCGCCTACTTCGGCTTCATCGACACCGAGATGG
>CAZEKK010000394.1:0-2341 GCA_964512905.1 uncultured Solirubrobacteraceae bacterium | reverse complement strand
GCGTCACGCCGGCGGCGACGGTCGGCTCGATCGCCGACGTGCCCGCGCTGCTTGGCGTCTGAGCCGGACGCCGGGCGGCAGGCTGCTCGGCGTCCGAGTCCGACGGAGGCCGGGCTACGGGCCGGTCCAGCCTGCGGCGTGGCAGGGCGCCGAGCCGCAGACCTCGATCAGCCGCCCGCCGGGCCGGATGAACTCCGCGATCTGGCGCCGGATGCGCGACTCGGACTCGATCACGAGATCGTGCGGGTCGACGCCCACGCTCGGGGCAGTGTTCGTGGTCGGCGGCGGCGGCGTGCCGGCCTGCTTGCCGTCGGCGGTCCGCAGCGGCCCGATGTCCCAGACGACGAACGCGTCCGTGTCGGCGGGCAGGCGGCCGAGCGCCGGAAGTCCGAATGACGGCGACACGTCCGGGCTGCGGCCACGATCGAGCGTCGGCCGGCGGACCTTGGCGCCGATCGTGCGCGCCTGCACCTCGGTGGCGACGTTGGCGACCTGGTGGTCGCCGAAGCTCATCTCGATCAGCACCCGGTGCGGCGGCGTGTTGGGCAGCGGGTCGGTCGTCATGTGGTGGGCATAGCCGTTCGGCTCGCCGCGGTCCCACATCAGCTGCATCAGCGAGAACATCAGCGGGCGCTGGCGCTCGTTTGGATAGCTGCGGTAGAGGAGCGGCGAGAAGTCGTCGAAGTCGATCGACCGGGTCAGCAGCGTCGAGTAGTTCATGCCCGGGACGTAGAGCACCGAGCGGGTGAAGTCCGGCGCCAGCGCCGTGAGCGCGCCGCCCATGATCCCGCCCTGGCTGTTGCCGTAGTAGCCCAGCGCCGCGGTGTCGATGATCGGCTGGCCGTTCACCTGGAGCGCAGGCGCGGTCACGAGGCCCTGCGGGTGCGACAGCGCGCGGCCGAGGTAGAGGAAGTTCAGGAAGCCCTGCTGGTTGCGGTCGGCGAGCTCCGGGAACTTCGACAGGTCCTGAAGGATCCGGGCGGCGTTGGGGATGTCCTCCTCGGCCATGCCGCTCCAGTCCGACGCGCAGACCAGGACACCGTTCTCGTTGCCGAGCTGGCGGACGTTGCGGCTGTTGGCCTCGAACGCGTCGCCGAACAGGCCGTGGCCATAGAGCGACGGACGCAGCCGCCGGATCGCTCCGCCGGCGACCACCGAGCGCGGCACGTTGCAGACGAAGCGGGCGTTCATCACGTTGCCCGGCGTCCGGCGGGGGAGACCATTCGGACCGATGGCAAAGCGGCTGCCGGGCGGGCAGCCCGGCCGGTTGAGGTAGCACGGCACCTCGACAGTGCCGACGACCCGACGCAGGAGGTCGGGATCCTGGCCGTCGGCGCAGCCGCCCGGGTCGCACGCGGCGTAGTTCGTGACCTCGGTGACCGTGAAGCGCGGCGCGCGGCCGGCCACGCGGCGGTCGGCGAGGTTGCGGTCCCCCAGCGCGGCGAAGGCGTTGTCACGGATCGCCAGCATTCGCCGGCTCAGGCTCTGCTCGCTGGCGACGGTGAAGTCCCACGCGAGGTAGAGGTCGCGGCGTGCGACCCCGGCGGCGGCCAGGCGGCTGAAGATGTCCTCCATGTGCGCGCGGCGGCGCTCGACGTCCGGCCGGCGGGTGCGGATCCGGTCGCGGTAGATGCGGAATGCCGCCGACGCGGCGATCAGCCGGCCGCCCGCCGTCCGCAGCCGCCGCAGGGCGACGATGTAGCGGCGACCCTCGCGGAAGTTCTTCCCGGGCCGGATGATGAGGTTGACGTCGCGCGCTCGCTTGGCGTTGGCGTCGAGCTCGGCCCAGACGAGCTGGCGCCTGCCGGTGACGGCGTCGATCACGACGGCAGGCTGGGAGCGATCGAACGCCCGCCCCATGTTCGTGATCGGAACCAGTCCGGTGCGCCGGAAGGCGGCTGGCGTGTCGAGGCCGGGCACCTTCGTGACGATCAGGTTGCCGGGGCTGAAGCCGTCGAAGCGGTTGATGTCGGTGGGGTCGATGCGGACCCCGGTCTTGTTGGCCAGCATCGATGCTCGCGGTATGGCCAGGCGCCGGCCCGTCGGGGCCGAGCGGTCGGCGACCGTGAAGAAGTCGTTCGGCCACGGCTGCAGGCACTCGGCGGGGTCGAGCGGGTCGCAGCGCGGGGCGGCCGAGGCGGTCGGCGCCGCCGCGGCTCCGAGCACGACGACAGCGACCGCGAGGCGCAGAACGGGACGCATCCGGTCGAACGTATCCGCCCCGGCGGCCAGCGCGCAAGCGCCAGCTGCCGCGACCTGGCGGCCGGATTCCCGAGGCGGTGGTGGCTCCGCTATCGTCGCCCCATGGACCTGCGCCCCGGCGAGGAGATCATCTACGAGG
>CAZEKK010000393.1:0-2355 GCA_964512905.1 uncultured Solirubrobacteraceae bacterium | reverse complement strand
CCTGGACCGCGAGGGCCGCCGGCCAAAGTTCATCTACACGATCCCGACGTTCCAGAACCCGGCCGGCGTGACGATGTCGCTCCCGCGGCGCCAGCGCCTCGTCCAGATCGCACGCGAGCGGGAACTGCTCGTGCTCGAGGACAACCCGTACGGATTGCTGCGGTTCGATGGGTCGCCGCTCCCGACGCTGCACGATCTCGACCGCGGCGAGTTCGTCATCTACCTCGGGACGTTCTCGAAGATCCTCTCGCCCGGCATCCGCCTCGGCTGGACCGTCGCGCCGGCGCCCGTCCTGGCGAAGATGAACATCGGCAAGCAGGCCGCCGACCTGTGCTCGTCCTCTCTGACGCAGCACTTCGCGGCGGCCTTTTTCGAGCACGGGCGCTGGCAGGAGTACGTCGCCTCGCTCGTCGACATCTACCGCAGCCGCCGCGACGTCATGCTCGATGCGCTTCACGAGCACTTCCCGGCCGAGGCGGAGTGGACCCGTCCGCAGGGCGGGCTGTTCGTCTGGTGCACGCTCCCGGACTACCTCGACACCACCGACCTCCTCGCCCGGGCGCTCGGGGAGCGCGTCGCGTTCGTGCCCGGCCGGGCGGCGTTCATGGACGGACGCGGGGGCTCGGACCTGCGGCTGAACTTCAGCGGCGTCGACGAACCCGACATCCGCGAGGGCATCCGCCGGATCGGCAAGGTCGTCCGCGAGCAGGTCGCGCTGTACGGCACGCTCACGGGGCAGGCGGTGGCGACACCCGGTGACGCCGGGGCGGACGCACCGCCGCTCGCGCCCGCGAGCGCCCCGGTGGACGCCCCGGCCAGCCGCGCCGCCGGCGCCCCGCCCGACGGCGCCCGCGTCGTGCCCCTGCCCCCGGCACGCGAGCACCGCCGCCGCGAGGGCGCATGAGCCGCGTCGCGGTCCTCAAGGGCGGCCGCTCCCTCGAGCGCCAGGTCTCCCTGCGGTCGGGGGCCCGCGTGCAGGACGCGCTCGAACGCCTCGGCCACGACGTCGTCCCGATCGACGCCGGCGCCGACCTCGTCGCTCGGCTGCGCGCGGCGGCGCCCGATGTCGCCTTCGTCGCCCTCCACGGCCGCGACGGCGAGGACGGAACGGTGCAGGAGCTGCTCGACCTCCTCGGCATCCCCTGCACCGGCTCGGGCGCGGCAGCGTGCATGAAGTGCGCCGACAAGCCGCTGGCCAAGCAGCTGCTCCGCGACGCGGGCATCCCCACGCCGGAGTTCTTCGCATTCGGGGAGACCGCGTTCCGCGATCTCGGCGCTGCCGACGCCCTGCCGGCGATCGCCGAGCGCCTGGAGTTCCCCCTCGTGGTCAAGCCGGCCAGCCAGGGCTCGGCGCTGGGCGTGCGCTTCGCCCGCAACGCCGGCGACATCCCGGCGGCGCTGATGTCGGCGCTGTCCTACGATCGCCGGGTCCTGCTCGAGCGGTTCGTGCCCGGCCGCGATCTCGCCGTCGGCATCCTCGACGGACCCGAGGGGCCAGAGGCTTTGCCAATCGTTGAGGCCATACCTCTAGGCGACGCCTATGACTTCGAGGCCCGGTACGAGATCGGCAGGACGCGGTTCGCCTGCCCTGCCGATCTCGACGGCGAGATGGCGGCTCGGGCGGCCTCGATCGCGCTCGACGCCTACGCGCAGTTCGGCTGCGCCGGCTTTGCGCGCATCGATCTGATCCTCGAGCGCGGGTCCGAGGTGCTGGAGGTGCTCGAGGCCGACACCGTCCCCGGTCTCACCGAGACGAGCCTCGTCCCGCAGGCCGCCGAAGCCGGCGGGATCCCCTTCGACCGCCTGGTCGAGCGAGTGCTGGACCACGCGCTGACGCGCGTCGCCGGCTGAGAACCTGTCTTCCGAGAACCGGACGGTCGGGTGCGACGCGTCCGCGGCGCTGGATCGGCCCGCCGAGGTCAGCTGTCGCCCGCGAAGTCCTCCGGCGTGACGTTCTCGAGGAAGTCCTTGAACTTCTCGACGACCTCCTCGGTGTCCTCGACCTCGTGCTCGAACTCGATCGCCGATTCGGCGATCACGTCCTCGGCGGCGAAGATCGGCGCCCCGGACCGCACGGCGAGGGCGAGCGCATCGCTGGGCCGGGAGTCGATCTCCATCTCGCGCCCGTTGACCGTGATGGTGATCGCTGCGTAGAACGTGTTGTCCTTGAGGCTCGTCACCGCGACGCGGGTGCAGTCCGCCCCGAGTTCGCCGAGCACGTCGTTGAGCAGGTCGTGCGTCATCGGGCGCGGCGTCGACGCGCCCTGCAGCTTCATGAGGATGGCGGCCGCCTCCGGATGCCCGATCCAGATCGGCAGGAACTTGTTTCCGTCCACGGTCTTGAGCAGCACGATC
>CAZEKK010000392.1:0-2396 GCA_964512905.1 uncultured Solirubrobacteraceae bacterium | reverse complement strand
GCCGCCCCGCGCCGCCGCCGCCCCGCCCGGCCCGCCGCCGGCTCCCGGCCGCGGGTGGGCTGCGGGTGAGGGGGACGGCGCGGGCCGCGGGCACGAGTCGCAGGCACGGCGCGGACCGCGGGGCATGGGTCGCGCGTGAGCCCCGTCTGCTTCCCACCCGGCCGATGCGGAGTTCCGTAACGCGGCTGGGCCGCCAGCGTCGCACTATGCGTCGTTCCAGGCCCAGGCGCTCAGCCGGGTCAGCAGAGCGCGACGGTTTGCACCGGAGCAGCGCAGTAGCGCGCAGGAATCGCGGCGACCGGCACGCGAGAGCGCGGCGATCCGTGGAGGAATCGTGGAAGGGGGCGGCTCCGGTGCGGTCCGCCCCGATCGCTCGGGGCCGATCGCGAGCGGCGAGAAACGCGGGCCGGCAAGGCCTGCGTCCGGGCCCCGCGCCCGGCCCGCGAGACCCCGCCGGACGCCCGCCGCCCCGCGCCCGGCCCGCGAGACCCCGCCGGACGCCCGCCCGACCGCGCCGGGCCGGGAACCCCGCCGGCGCCAGCCTCTGCGCCCCGCGCCCGCCCGCGAGACCCACGAAGACCGCGTCCGCCGCGCGTCGAGCCCGCCCGCACACCTGCGGCCCGATGCGACCGCCCCGTAGGATCGCCGGCCATGGCGACCTACGACCTCCTCGCGAACCTCCCCCTCACGATCGACGGCTACGGCTTCGAGCCGCTCGAGATGGACGTGTCGAGCGGCTTCCTGCGCAAGTCCACGGTCATCCGCCTCCGGGGCGGGGGCGCCGAGGGCATCGGCGAAGACGTCACCTACGACAACGTCGACCACGAGATTCAGCAGGCCGCCGGCCCGACCCACGACCTCACGGCCGCCCGGACGGTGGGCGAGTTCTCGGAGATCGTCGGCGCCCTGGACCTCTTTCCGGAGGCGCCCCAGCGCGAGGTCTCGCGCCTGTACCGGCGGTGGGCGTTCGAGAGCGCGGCGCTCGACCTCGCGCTGCGCCAGGCCGGCCGGCCGCTCCACGACGTGCTCGGCCGGCCACCCCGCCCCCTGACCTTCGTCCTCTCGCTGCGTCTCGGCGAGCCGCCGTCGATGGACCCCGTCCGGTCGCGCCTGGCCGACTATCCGGGCCTGCGCTTCAAGCTCGATCCAACGCCCGACTGGGACGAAGCCCTGATCTCGGATCTCGTCGCCACCCGCGCGGTCGACAGCGTCGACTTCAAGGGCCTCTACAAGGGCACGGTGGTCGACGCCCCCGCCGACCCGGTGCTCTACCGGCGGGTGGCCGAGGCATTCCCGGACGCCTGGATGGAGGATCCCGACCTGGAGGCGCCGGGCATCGACGACGTCCTGCGGCCCCATCGCGACCGCATCACCTGGGACGCGAACATCCACAGCGTCGCCGACATCGAGAGCCTCCCCTTCCCGCCGCGCATGGTGAACATCAAGCCCTCGCGCTTCGGCAGCCTCCAAGCGCTGTGCGCCGGCTACGACTACTGCGAGGCGCACGGCATCGGGGCCTACGGCGGCGGCCAGTTCGAACTCGGGCCCGGTCGCGGCCAGATCCAGTACCTCGCCTCGGTCTTCCACCCCGACACGCCCAACGACGTCGCGCCGAGCGCCTACAACGATCCGTCCCCGCCGCCCGGGCTGCCGTCGTCGCCGCTCGCGCCGGCGACGACCGCCACGGGCTTCCGCTGGGAGTGACCCGCGCCGCCGATGTCCGCGCTGCGCGTGATGACGTGGAACATCGCGTCCAACCGGCCCGGGTTCGCGGCCGACGCGATCGCGCACGGCATCGACGCGTTCGACCCCGACGTCGTGGCGCTTCAGGAGGTCTGCCGCGACGCCCTGAAGGCCGTCGCGAAGGCGCTGCGCCGCCGGTCGGACTGGCCCGCGCGCGGGGCCGGTCGCGGGAAGGTGTGGCACGAACACGCTGGCCTTCACCGGGCCCGCTGCGGCCCGTTCGGCAACGCCATCATCGGCCGGATCCCGCTCACTGGCGCGGCCATCGGCCATCTCCCCCGCTGCGAGGACTGCCGCGACCGGGGCGAGGAGCGCTCGGTGCTGCTCGCGCGCTGCGACGTCGACGGCGCCGCGCTGCGGGTCGCCTCGACACACCACTCGCCGGGCGCCTGGACCCGCCGCGCCGGCCAGATCGAGGCCGCGCTGGCCTTCGTCGGGTCCGATCGGTCCGTCGCGCTGGCGCTGTGCGGGGATTTCAACGAGCGCCCCGAGCGCCTCGGCCTCGCCTACGACCGGTTCGCCGAGGCCGACCCCGAGCGGTCGCCGACCTACCCGGCCCACGATCCAACCGCGAAGATCGACTACCTGTTCGTCGGCGGCGGCGCAGCCGCCCAGGACGCCGAGATCCCGGCGAGCTTCGCCTCCGATCACCG
>CAZEKK010000391.1:0-2412 GCA_964512905.1 uncultured Solirubrobacteraceae bacterium | reverse complement strand
TGCTCCAGCCCCGCAGCGCGGCGGCCCGGTTCCTGCCGCCGCTGGCGCTCATGGCGCTCATCTTCTACGCCTCGGCGCAGCCGGACCTCAACTCCGGGCTCGGGCTGATCGACCTGGTCGGCCGCAAGCTGATCCACGCGACCGAGTACGGCCTGCTGTTCTGGCTGTGGCTGCGCGCCTTCCGCTTCCGGTTCCCGCTCGCGGCGGCGCTCATCGCCCTCGCCTACGCGGCCACCGACGAGTGGCACCAGACCTTCGTCGACGGCCGCTCAGGCACGCCGCGCGACTGGCTCATCGACGCCGCGGGCGTGGCGCTCGCGTGGATCCTGTGGGCGTGGGTGCGCCGGCGCAACCGGACCGGCGCCGCGGCAGCGGCCGCCTCAGATCCAGCCGCGCTGGGTCGCGACGAGGACAGCCTGGGCGCGGTCGACCGCCCCGACCTTCCCGTAGATGTTGTGGAGGTGGGTGCGGACCGTGCTCGTGGAGAGTGAGAGCTCAGACGCGATCTGCTTGTAGACCTTGCCGGTCGCCAAGCGCCGCAGCACCTCGACCTCGCGGTCCGAGAGCGGGCACGGGTCGAGCTGGCGCTGGCGCCCCGGAGCGGCGGTCGGCAGCTCGTACATGACGCTGCGCAGGGCATCGCGGGAGAGGCCGACCCGCCGGGAGATCGCGGTCAGCTCGGCGGGCGAGACCGTGTCGCCGTTCCCGTAGTGGGCGAGCATGTCGGCGACCCGGACGATGGCCGCGTCCTCCTGGGCGTCCTCGGAGTGGTGGCGCTCGATCGCCGAGGCCAGCGGCTTGGGCAGCCCCCAGCGGCGGGCGAGGACGCCGCCGACCAGCGCATGGTCGACGCCGAGCTCGCGGCGCTCGCGGTGCAGCCGCTCCTCGGGCGTGCGAGCCGTCCCGTGGACCTGCTCGGGGTAGCCCGGATACGCGTGGGCGAGCACGAGCTTGCCGAGGTCGTGCAGCAGCGCGGCCACCATCAGCCGGTCCCGACGGGACTCGCCGATCTCGGCCGCGATGCGGTCGGCGGCCCGCTGGGTGGCGAGCGCGTGCAGACGGTGGGACTCGGCCTCGGCGTCCCAGGCGCCGCCGCGGTCGAAGAAGTCGAAGGTGCGGACCTTGGTGGCGATCCGCTGGACGCCCTCGTGCGGGAGCACCTCGAGCGCCTTGACCACGCTGTCGACCTTGCCGCGCGTCTTGCCGGGCACGCGATTGGCGAAGCGCAGCACGATGAGCGTCATCGCCAGGTCGGACTCGATCGCCGCGACGAGATCCGACGTCGAGGGGTGCTCCTGCTCGAACAGCACCAGCAGGCGCCGGCGGCACTCGTCCAGCACGGGGAGTGCGTCGAGCGCCTCGAACGCCGCGGTGAGGCGGCGCCCGTGGCTGTCGGCGCCGGCGCGCTGGACGCCGGCCGGTTCGGGGGCGGCACGGATCGGCCCCCGGCGGGCTGCGGCGTCAGCGACGGGCATGGAACTCCTGGCGATCGGGGGCAGGCGGCACGGTTGCCCCGGGTATCGGCAGGTGCCCGCGACGGGTTTAGCCGCGTGCAGCGTCCGTGCCGGCACCCGCGCGCGCCAGCGCGACGTCGATGCGCCGCAGCGCCTCGTCGCGGCCGAGCAGGACGACCGTCTCGAAGATGCCGGGCGAGACGGTCGTCCCGGCCAGCGCGACCCGCAACGGCTGGAACACCGCCTTGGGCTTGACGCCTCGGCGCTCGACGACCGCCCGCAGGGCGGCGTCGAGCGTCGCCACCTCGAACGGCTGCGCGGTCGCCACGGCGTCGCGCACGTCCGCAAGCACCTGGGCACCATCGTCGGCGGCGATCCACGTCTCGAACGCCGCCGGGTCGTCGGCGGGGCCGTCGAAGGCGAAGCCGACCAGCGGCCAGAAGTCCGCGAGCGTCTGGATCTTCTCCTGGGAGATCGCCGCCGCCTCGCCGAGGCCGCTGCGGCCGGTGAACGCCTCCAGGCGCGCCGCGAGCTGATCGGCGGACAGGTCGCGCAGGTAGCGCCCGTTCATCCAGCGCAGTTTGCGTTCATCGAAGACCGCCGGGGACTTCGACACGCGCTGCAGCGAGAACTGCCGCTGCAGCTCGGCGGTCGTCAGGATCGTCTCGTCGTCGGCGGCCCCCCAGCCGAGCAGGGCGAGGTAGTTGCGAACGGCGGCCGGAAGATAGCCCGCATCGCGGAGCTCCTGCACCGAGGCGGCGCCGTGGCGCTTGGAGAGTTTCTTGCCGTCCGGGCCGTGCAGGAGCGGAAGATGCGCGTAGCGCGGCGGCGGCGCGCCGAGCGCCTCCATGACCAGCAGCTGCTTGGGCGTGTTCGAGAGGTGGTCCTCGCCGCGGATCACGTCGGTGATCCCGGCGTCGAGGTCGTCGATCGCGACCGCGAAGTTGTAGAGAACCGA
>CAZEKK010000390.1:0-2434 GCA_964512905.1 uncultured Solirubrobacteraceae bacterium | reverse complement strand
CTTGACCGCGACGGGGAAGCCGACGGTCTCGGCGATGACCGCGCGGGCGTCGTCCACGGTGGCCACGGGCTCGGTCGTGCCGGGCACGATCGGGACCCCCGCCTTGGCCATCAGTTCGCGCGCGGCGGTCTTGGACCCCATCGCCTCGATCGCGCTGGCCGGCGGGCCGATGAAGACGATTCCGGCCTCCTCGCGGGCGCGCGCGAACGCGGCGTTCTCGGCGAGGAAGCCGTAGCCGGGATGGACGGCCTCGGCGCCGCTGCGCTGCGCGACGTCGAGGATCTTCTCGATGACGAGATAGCTCTCGGCGGCCGGGCCAGGCCCGATGAGGTAGGCCTCGTCGGCGCGGGCGGCGTGGATCGCGTCGCGGTCGAGCTCGGAGTAGACCGCGACGGAGGCGATTCCCATCTCCTCGCACGCGCGGATCACGCGCACCGCGATCTCGCCGCGGTTGGCGATCAGGATCTTGGAGAACATCGGGCGCGAAGGGTAGTCCGTAGGGCGAATGCGTGTCCGCCCGCCGGGCGGAACGCAGGCGGGCGTTCAATTCCGGGCGGCGGCGCGCCGATATCGGGGAAGGGTGCGCCGGCCGGCCGCCCCGTGACGTACCGTTCAGGGCCGCACCGCCAGCGATCAGGAGACCTCCACACGCCATGGGCACCTTCCCCGGCAGCCAGACCGACCGCGACGCCTTCGGGCGCGAAACCGCCGCGCGCGCCTCGTCGAGCGCGCTGCTCGGCAACGTCATGGGCCTCGTGGCCATCACCGCGGGCTTCGCAGCGCTCGGCGCCTACGTCGCGCGCGACTGGAATGCGTCGCTCGGACTCGTCCTGCTGCTGTTCGTCGGGGTGATCGGCTGCGTGATCGGGCTCAACGTGGCGGTCAAGCGCTCGCACGGCCTGGCGCTGACGCTGCTGTTCGCGATGGGCCTGCTGCTCGGGCTGATCATGGGCCCGGTCATCAACGACTACCTCAACGCGAACCCGAGCGTCGTCTACCAGGCCGCCGGCGCCACCGCGCTGTTCGTCGGCGCGTTCGGGGCGTACGGGTATGCGACCAACCGCGACTTCTCCGGCTGGGCGCGCACGCTCTTCTGGCTGCTGCTCGCGCTGATCCTGTTCGGGGTCGTCCTGATCTTCGTGAACATCCCGGGCGGGTATCTCATCTACTCGATCCTCGGCCTGGCGATCTTCGCGGCCTACACGATCTTCGACTTCAACCGGCTCAAGCGCGCCGGCCAGGACCAGGCGATCCCGCTCGCCGCGGCGATCTTCCTGGACATCTTCAACATCTTCCTGTTCTTCCTGCAGATCTTCGGCGGGAACCGGTAGCCGGGCGCGGTGGGGCGCCGTCCAGGGCCCGCCGCTGCGTGACCGCGTGAGCGCCCTCGTCCACCGCGAACGCCCGGCCGTCGGGACGCCGGAGGGGCTGCTCGTGCTCCACCACGGCCGCGGCGCCGACGAGGCCGACCTGCTGCCGCTCGCCGATGCGTTCGATCCCCGGCGGCGCCTGCACGTCGTCACGCCGCGCGCCCCGCTGACCCTCGATGGCTGGCCGGGGTTTCACTGGTACGTCGTGCCCCGCGTCGGCTACCCCGACCCGGCGACGTTCCACGCGTCCTTCACGAAGCTCACGGCCTTCCACGACGAGGTGTGGGAGCGCACGGGGATTCCGCCCGCACGGACGGTGCTCTCTGGCTTCTCGATGGGGTCGGTGATGAGCTACGCCACCGGCCTGGCGCCCGGGCGCCCGCGGCCGGCGGGGCTGCTGATCCACGCCGGGTTCATCCCGACGGTCGACGGCTGGGCTCTCGATCTCGCCGACCGGGCCGGGATGCCGGTGCGGATCAGCCACGGCGTCAACGATCCGGTGATGAGCGTCGAGTTCGGCCGGCAGGCCGCGGCGCTGCTTCGGGCGGGCGGCCTGGACGTGACCTACGAAGAGCACCGCGGCGGGCACGCGTTCGGGCCGGGCGACGTCGATGCCGGCCGGGCCTTTCTGGATGCCGCGCTCCCCTCGCCGGCCGGGGCGGGTGCGTGAAGGCGCCGTGAGCGCCGCCCGGCGTGGGAGGGTGCGTGAAGGCGCCGTGAGCGCCGCCCGGTGGGGGCGATCGCAGCGGAGGCGGGCCGTCGAATCGGGCGACTGAGCGGGCGTCGCGCGGCGGCTGGACGAGGGCGTCGCGCGGCGGCTGGACGAGGGCGTCGCGCGGCGGTCGAGGCCTGGTGGGTGCCGCGGGTCCGCCGGCGCTGGCCGGCGCGGCGCGAGCGCTGCTCGCCTCGGCGCAGCTCTTCCCGGTGCTCGCTCCGGCGCGGCTCGTCGCGTCTGCCGTCCCGGCGCGGCTCGTCGCGTCTGCCGAGGCGCCCGCCGTGCCGACCCGCGGGGCGTTGCTTCGCGCCCGGCGCGAGAGGCCGCTGAACTGTTGCGACTGGCGTGG
>CAZEKK010000389.1:0-2455 GCA_964512905.1 uncultured Solirubrobacteraceae bacterium | reverse complement strand
GCCCCCATGGTGTAGCGGTCAGCACGCCAGCCTTTCACGCTGGTAGCGGGGGTTCGATTCCCCCTGGGGGTACTGGACGGACCGGACCGGGCTGGCCGGCTGCCTGACCGGCTGACCGATTGGTTCCGCCGCACACGCGCTGCTCTGCCTGCTGCCGACGGCGCGGATGCCGCCCGAACGCGATAGCGTGCCGGTCGATGCGCTGGCGTGTGCCGTTGGCCCTGCTCCTGCTCGCCGTCCTCGCGGCGGTCGCACTGCTGGTGGGAACGACTCCGGCGCTCATGCTCCTGCCGTTCCTGGTCCTGGCGCTGCCGCTCTTCGCAGACCGCTATCCCGGCGCCGACCGCCTGCTGGCGCTCGGCCGCCGCAGCCTCCCGGGACGGCGCCCGGTCCGCCGTGCGCGCTGGACCCTGATCGCCCTGCTCGGCGCCTCCCGCGCCGCGTTCGGACCCGCGGTTCCGCCGCGCGGGCCTCCGTCGGTCGCCTGGACCTAGCGGCCACGCCGCACGCTCGTCCCGGCAGTGAATCGGGCGGGCGGCGGTGAGCGCCCGCACGTCACCACGACCGACGAGGGCCGGCCCCACGGCCGGTCGCTGATCGACTGGAGGAACCATGCCTGGGACGATCCGAGCGTCCCGGCGGCGGCACGCCGTCGCGGGTGCGCTCGCGATGCTCGCCTGTGCCGCCGCGACCGGCGTAGCCGGCTGCGGCGGCGACGACCGAACACCGCCGCGCGGCGGCTCCGCCGGGACGCTCAACGGCGTCACCCGCGATCCGCCGCTGCGCGTCGGATCCGTCGCGCTGCCCGATGCCGCTCCCGGGCGCGGCGGCACCGAGATGGCCATGAAGGCGGGCTCGGGCGGGCTGCTGCTCGTCTACTTCGGGTACACGATGTGCCCGGACATCTGCCCGACGACCATGGCCGATCTCAAGGGTGCGCTCCGGCGCCTGCCGGCGGCCGAGCGCCGGCGGGTCGCGGTTGCGATGGTGACGGTCGACCCGCGGCGCGACACCGCGGCGGTCCTCAACGGGTATCTCAGTCACTTCTTCACGCGGTGGCACACGCTGCGGACGACCGATCCGGCGGCGCTGCGACGGGCGGAGCGGGCGTTCCGGGCGAGCCACGCCATCGGGCGTCCCGACGCCGACGGGAACTACGACGTGTCGCACACCGCGCAGGTCTACGCGGTCGACCAGGACGGCACCGTGCGGGTCGAGTGGCCCTTCGGCACGGCATCGGACTTGGTCGCCGCGGATCTCCGTGCCGTGCTCGCTCGCGAGCGCGCCGCGGCGGCACCCACCACACCGACAGATCAAGGAGCAGCATCATGAAGCGCACCATCACCACACTCGCCGTCGTCGCGCTCACGGGCGCGTCCGTCCTCGGCGCCGCCGCCTGCGGCAGCGACGACTCGGGCGGCGGCGACAAGGCGTCGGTCGACGTGACCGACGTCTGGACGCGCGTCACCGCCCCCAAGCAGGAGAACGGCGCTGCCTACATGACGATCTCGAGCGCCGACGGCGACACGCTCACGAAGGCCAGCGTCCCCGCCTCGATCGCGGCGAAGGCCGAGCTGCACGAGACCACCGGCGCCATGGGCCACGATGAGATGTCGTCGAAGGACGAGATGAGCAGCGCCGAGATGGACGACATGACCGGCATGAAGCCGGTGGCCAGCATCGAAATCCCTGCCGGAAAGGACGTCGAGCTGAAGCCCGGCGGGTTCCACGTCATGCTGCTCGACCTCGCCAAGCCGATCACCGATGGCGAGAAGGTGCCGGTGACGCTCACGTTCGCGAAGGCCGGGGAGCTGACCGTCGATGCCGTGGCACGGGAGGGCTAGCCGCCCCATCATCGTGGCCGCCGCCGCGGGCGCGCTTGCGCTCGCGGCGGTCGCCGCCGTGCTCGTGCTGCAGCCGGGCGAGCCGGCGCAGCGCGCGGGTCGCACGATCACATACGTGGT
This sequence comes from uncultured Solirubrobacteraceae bacterium, assembly GCA_964512905.1. Taxonomy (GTDB): domain Bacteria; phylum Actinomycetota; class Thermoleophilia; order Solirubrobacterales; family Solirubrobacteraceae; genus CANJIV01. The sequence goes on along the minus strand of CAZEKK010000389.1, from coordinate 491 downwards.
GCCCGCCGGCACGGGCGACCGCATCGCACGAGGCGTTGCGGTCGCCGTCGTGCCCGCACGGATCACCGGACGGGTCGGCGACACGCTGCGCCTCGTCAACCGTGACAGCCGCACGCACACCGTCGGCCCCTTCATCGTGTCGCCCGGCCAGCGACTGACCGTGCCGCTGGCCCGCTCCGGGACGTACGTCGGCGCCTGCTCGTTGCATCCGGGCCGCCGCGTCGCGATCGTGGTCCGGGCGTGACCGACCGTCGGCGCCTGCGTGCGGTGGCGGTGGTGGCGGCGCTGGCGGGGGTGTCGCCTGGGGCGGCGGCCGCCCACCAGGGCAGCACGACGATGGAGTCCGTCGTCCGGAATGTCCGCCCTTCCGTGGCGGGCCTCTCGGTCCGCGTCCTGAACCGCGACGACCGCCTCGAGCTGACGAACCGATCGGGACGGACCGTCGTCGTCCTCGGGTACGACGGTGAGCCGTACGCCCGGATTCGCGGCGA
>CAZEKK010000388.1:0-2465 GCA_964512905.1 uncultured Solirubrobacteraceae bacterium | reverse complement strand
GCCAGCGCGGCGCGCTCGGCGGTCGCCAGCGCCGTGCGCTCGGCGGAGCTCAGGCGGCTCCGAAGGCCGGGCTCGAGGCCGCTCAGGGTGCGGGCGACTTGCGCGGCCGACGGCACCCGCGGCAGCTGCGACCGCACGCAGCGAACGCGGCCCGCCCGGCGGACGGGAACCAGTCCGCGCCGGCACAGCGGGGTCCGGCGCGCGGCGGTGCGTGCCGGGGCCGGAGAGGCGGCCGGGAATGGGGCCGCGAGCGGCGCGACCGCCCCGCGGGCGCCGACGCCGTGGCCGGCCATCGCGAATGCCTGCGCGCTCACGGCAGAAGCTGGCGCCAAGCCGGCACCCACGGCGAGGCCCACGACGAGCGCACATGCCAGCCAACGGCCCATTCACGTCCTCCTTGAACGTAGTCCGCTGCCAATCATCCAATCGGATCTTCGGCCCGCTGCCATCCGTGGAGGGCCGACGATCGGCGGTCAGACCGACGGACAGGGGATCCGGGGCGACCACGTAGTGCGGAACCGCGGCGGGAGCGGCCGCCGGACCCCGCCCAGGTTCGCGCCGCCGCGCCTGCCCGCGCCGAGGAGCCGCCCGATCACCGGCGCGGGGGCGGCGCCAGCGCGCCTGGCCGAGCCGGGCCCGGTGCGCGGGAGTACGGTGGCGCGCTGCGGGGCGCCCCGGTTGCGGGCGAGCAGCGCGGTGTCAGACTGACGTCGTGGCGCGTTCACTGGTTGCGTCCGCTGCGCCCGGCGGCGCCGGCGTGCCGGCGGCGCTCGCGAATCCGGGCGCGTACCCGTCGCGGCCGGACCGCGTCGAGGTCCGCGAGACGCATGTCTCGTGGGTGTTCCTGGCCGGGGACCGGGCCTACAAGCTCAAGAAGCCGCTCGTGCTGCCGTTCGTCGACTACGGCACGCCCGCCCGGCGCCGCCGGATGTGCCATGAGGAGCTGCGGCTCAACGCGCGGCTGGCGCCCGGCATCTACCGCGCCGTGCGCGCGGTCGTGCCGGCCGGTGCCGGCGTGCGGGTCGCGCCCGAGGATGCCCCGGGGGCGATCGACTGGCTCGTCGAGATGCGCCGCTACGACGAGGAGGCGACGATGGCCGCGCTGCTGGCGCGCGGCGAGCTGGGCTCGGAGGCGGTCGAGCACGTTGGAGAGGCGATCGCGGCGTTTCACCAGTCCTGCCCTCGGGCCAGGCCGCGCGCCTACGTCGCGACGCTCGAGGCCCGGCTGCACCGCAACGTCGCCGAGCTCCTGCAGGTCGTCGACCGAGGCGCCGGGCACGCCGCGGTCGCGGCGTGCGAGCGCTTCTCGCGCGCGTTCGTGCAGGCGCATCGGGTCCAGCTCGCCGGGCGGGCGCGCCGCGGGCGCGTGCGCGAGGGCCACGGCGATCTGCGCGCCGAGCACGTGGTGCTCGAGCGGCCGCTGCAGATCGTCGACGCGATCGAGTTCGACCCGGCGCTGCGCCGGATCGACGTGTCCGAGGACCTGGCCTCCCTGGCCATGGACCTGACGGCCCGCGGCGGCGAGCGCTGGGCGCGGGCGCTCGTCGGCGCCTATCGGGCCGCCGCCGGCGACCCGGGCAGCGACGCGCTCGTGGCCTACTTCGCCATGCACCGCGCCCTGGTCCGCGCCAAGGTGGCGCGGCTGCGCGCCGGCCAGCTTGCGCCCGGCGGCGCCGCCGCCGGGCACGAGCGCGCGTGGGCGCGCACGCTCATCGCCCTCGCCCGGCGCTACGCCTGGCAGGCGCGGGCGCCGCTCGTCCTCGTCGTGTGCGGGCCGCCGGCGAGCGGCAAGTCGCTCCTCAGCCAGGAGCTCGCCGCGGCCGGGGGCATCCCGCACATCAGCTCCGACGTCGCGCGCAAGCGCCTGGCCGGCCTGCACCCGCATCAGCGCGCCTCGGCGGCGCACTACACCGCGGAGTTCAGCGCCCGGACCTACGCCGAGCTCGGGCGGCGGGCCGCCGCCGAGCAGGCCCGGCACGGCGTCGCGATCGTCGACGCCACGTTCCGCCGCCGAGCCGATCGCGACGCCTTCGCCGCGACGTTCGCCGCCGCCGCGCCGCGGGTCGTCATCGAGTGCCGGGCGCCGGACGCCGTGCTCGAGTCGCGCGCCCGCAGCCGCCAGCGCCACCCGACCGCCTCGGACGCGACCGCGACGGTCGCCCGCCGCGAGCGCGCACGCTGGGAGCCGCTCGACGAGGTGGCGGCCGACGACCATCTCGCGGTGCGCACCGACCGTCCCGTGGAGCGGATCGCGGCCGACGTCGCCGCGCTGCTGGATCGCTGGCTCGAGGGCCGGGCGGGGGGCTGAGCTTCGACGCCGCGTGGGCCGAGGTCAGCCCGACCGCGTCCGCGTCGACGACGAGGTGGCGCCAGCCGTCCGTCGTCAGCCCTCGCGCGGCCGGGAGAAGCGCGCGGCGTGCTCGGGATGGGCGCGGCGCAGCGTGACGGTGAGCCGCGTGGTGCCG
>CAZEKK010000387.1:0-2494 GCA_964512905.1 uncultured Solirubrobacteraceae bacterium | reverse complement strand
TGCGCGGCGGGCTCTTCCCGGGGGCGATGGCCGTCGACGAGGCGATGGCCGTGATCCGCGCCGAACCGCGGATGGACGGCCGCGACCTCGCGTGCGAGGTCACTCCCACAGCGGTCGAGGTGCTCGGCCCGCTGCCTGGCGCGCCCGCGGGCGGCCCCCGGATCGCGGCGATCGACACCGGAATCAAGGCGTCGATCGTCGCCAACCTGCGCCAGCGGGGCGCGACGGTCGAGCTGCATCCCTGCACGGCGAGCGCCGAGGATCTGCGCGCCGCCGGCGCCGACGCCTACTTCCTCGCCAACGGGCCCGGCGACCCGGCGGCGCTCGGCTACGTCGTGGACACGCTGCGCCGGCTGGTCGGCGAGAAGCCGGTCTTCGGGATCTGCCTGGGCCATCAGCTCCTGTGCCGGGCGGTCGGGCTGGAGACGTTCAAGCTCCCCTTCGGCCACCGCGGGTCCAACCATCCGGTCAAGGACCTGACGACCGGGCGCATCGAGATCACCAGCCAGAACCACGGCTTCGCGGTCGTCGCGCCGGGCGGCGCGCACACGATCCCCGGCGACGAGCCCGTCCGCTGGGAGACCGACTTCGGCGCCGCCGAGCTGACGCACCTCAACCTCTACGACCGCACTGTCGAGGGGCTGGCGCTGCGCGACGTGCCCGGCGGCACGGTCCAGTACCACCCGGAGGCGGGACCAGGGCCCCACGACTCCCTGTACCTCTTCGACCGCTTCCTGGCCGAGATCGAGGCGGCCGCCTGATGCCCCGCCGCGACGACCTGCGCCGGATCATGCTCCTCGGCTCGGGCCCGATCGTCATCGGGCAGGCCGCCGAGTTCGACTACTCCGGGACCCAGGCCTGCAAGGTCTTGATGGAGGAGGGCTACGAGGTCGTCCTGGTCAACTCGAACCCGGCCACGATCATGACCGACCCCGAGTTCGCGACCGCGACCTACGTCGAACCGCTGCTGCCCGGGCCGGTGGCCCAGGTCATCGCGAAGGAGCGCCCCGATGCCCTGCTGCCGACCCTCGGCGGCCAGACCGCGCTGAACCTCGCGCGCACGCTGCACGAGGACGGCACGCTGCAGCGCTACGGCGTCGAGCTGATCGGGGCCAACTACGAGGCGATCGGCCGCGCCGAGGATCGCGATCTCTTCCGCGACACGATGGCCGGCGCGGGCCTGCGGGTTCCGCGCAGCGCGATCGCCCACACCGTCGAGGAGGCCGAGGCCGCGCTGGACGACATCGGGCTTCCGATCATCATCCGGCCCGCGTTCACGCTCGGCGGGCGCGGCGGCGGGATCGCCCGCACCGAGGACGAGTTCCGCCGCATCGTGGCCGGCGGCGTGGCCGCCTCGCCGATCGGCCAGGTCCTGCTGGACGAGTCGGTGCTCGGCTGGGGCGAGTTCGAGCTCGAGGTGATGCGCGATCACAACGACAACGTCGTGATCATCTGCTCGATCGAGAACCTCGACCCGATGGGCGTCCACACCGGGGACTCGGTCTGCGTCGCGCCGCAGCAGACCCTCACCGACAAGCTCTACCAGCGCCTGCGCGACCAGGCGATCGCCGTCATCCGCGCGGTCGGGGTGGAGACCGGCGGCTCGAACGTCCAGTTCGCCGTCAACCCCGCCACGGAGGAGATCGTGGTCATCGAGATGAACCCCCGCGTCTCGCGCTCGAGCGCGCTCGCGTCGAAGGCCACGGGGTTCCCGATCGCGAAGATCGCCGCCCGGCTGGCCGTCGGGTACGCGCTCGAGGAGATCGACAACGACATCACGAAGCGCACGCCCGCCAGCTTCGAGCCCGCGATCGACTACGTGGTCGTGAAGTGGCCGCGCTTCGCCTTCGAGAAGTTCCCGGGGGTCGACGCCGGCCTGACCACCCACATGAAGTCCGTCGGCGAGGCGATGGCGATCGGTCGGACCTTCCAGCAGGCGTTCGCCAAGGCGATGCGTTCGCGCGAACTCGATTCGCCCGCGGACCTCGCGCTCGACGACGCGGCGCTGCGGGAAGCCGTCGCCCAGCCCGGCGCGGCCCGCTTCGACTACGTGCTCGAGGCGCTGCGGCGCGGCGAGGAGATCGAGGACCTCAACGCCCGCACGGCGATCGATCCGTGGTTCCTGCGCGAACTGCAGGCGCTCGCGCGCGATCCGCAGGCGCCGTTCGCCGGCGAGCGCACCTTCAAGTCGGTCGACACGTGCGCGGCGGAGTTCGCGGCCGAGACGCCCTACTACTACTCGGGCTGGGAGCGGCCCGGGCCGGCCGGCCCGCGCGGCGAGGTGGTCCGCGGCGACCGGCCGAGCGTGGTGATCCTCGGCGCGGGGCCCAACCGCATCGGGCAGGGCATCGAGTTCGACTACTGCTGCGTCCACGCGGCGATGTGCGTCCGCGAGTCCGGTCGCGACGCCGTGATGGTCAACTGCAACCCCGAGACCGTCTCGACCGACTACGACACCTCGGATCGGCTGTACTTCGAGCCGCTCACCCTCGAG
>CAZEKK010000386.1:0-2504 GCA_964512905.1 uncultured Solirubrobacteraceae bacterium | reverse complement strand
CCGATCCGTCCGACGAGCTCGAGGCCGCCGTCAACCGCACCATGCAACGGGGCGGCGTCCTGCTGCTGCCGGTGTTCGCCGTCGGGCGCGCCCAGGCGGTCCTGCACCTGCTGACCGAACTGAAGCTGGCGGACCGCATCCCGGACGTGCCCATCTACCTCAACAGCCCCATGGCGGTCGAGGCCACCGACCTGTTCCTCGAGCGCCGCGACGAACACAAGCTCTCCGGCGAGCAGTGCCGCCGGATGCGCGACGGCGTCAAGCTGGTGCGCACCGTCGAGGAATCAAAGGAGCTCAACACGCTGCGCGGGCCGATGATCGTGCTGGCCGCCAGCGGCATGGCCACGGGCGGACGCGTGCTGCACCACCTCGAGCAGCTCCTGCCGGACAAGCGCAACACCGTGCTCTTCACCGGCTACCAGGCCGTGGGCACCCGCGGCGCCGTCATGGTCAGCGGGGCCGCCCGCGTCAAGATCTGGGGGCGGTACATCCCGATCCGAGCCGAGATCCAGCAGATCGACAGCCTGTCCGCCCACGCCGACGGCAGCGAACTCATCGCCTGGCTCGCGCAGACCCCGGTGCCCCGCTGGGGAGCCAGCGTCGTGCACGGGGAGGCCGCCGCCGCAGACGCCTTCCGGCTGCGCCTCCGCGACGAGCTGCACTGGGACGCTCAGGTCCCCGCCCTGCACGACACCGTCCATCTCCCCGACGGCCTGGAACGCCACCACCCCGGGTAGGCGGAGGGGCGCCGGGAGCCGCGAGCGGGCCTGCGCCGCGGGGGATCCGCCCGCCTCAGGGCGTCACGATCGCGAAGTTCGGGTCCGGCGGGTCGAGCAGCCCGAGCAGCTCGCCGAACCGCGCGGCGTCGCCGTCGATCGCGAGTTCTCCGGAGGCGAGCAGGTCCTGCGGCTGCGCGGCGCCGGCGATGAGCCGGTTGAACGCCGTGCGGCTCACCCGGACGGTCGCGTCGGCCGTGGACCACGCGCCCGTCGGTCGCGGGCGGTCAGGACCAGAACTCGTCGCTGTAGGCAGGGCGCGCCTCGACCATCCACAGCTCGGCGATGAGGCCGTCGGCAACGCGGGCCAGGAAGGCGGCGAAGTTGTGGAGATCCTTGCCGTGGCGGTGCGCGTGGATCTCGACGGCTGTCAGCACCCGCTCGGCGTCGATCGCCAGGACCTGCGTGATGTCGATGTGCCACTCGGCCGAATCCATGTCGGGAATGCGCCCCCGGTAGCCGTCCCGGCCGCGGACCTCGTCCACCCCGCCGTCGGCGTTGGTCACCCACGCGACGACGTCCGGCGCGAGGCGCGCCAGCGCCGCCTCGACGTCGCCGCCGGCGAAGGCCTCGAAGAAGCCCCGGGCGACCGCCTCGAGCTCCTCGGCAGTCACGATGCGCCGCCCGTCAGCGCCGCCAGCAGGCTCTCGGCGCCCGCCGGGTCGATCTCACGCGGGTCGCCGCTGAAGTCGTGCTCGGTGCGCAGTTCGTAGAACGCCCGCAGCTCGGTGGACTCGATGACGTCGTCGATGCGCAGGTGGCGCACCGCCTCCTGGCCGGCAACCGAGGCCGCCTGCGCGGCGAAGTCGTCGGCCTCGACCCCGACGAAGCCGACGGACAGGATCTCGCGGGGGTCCTCGAGCGATACGGCGTTGAAGACTCGCGCCGGGACGCCGAAGCCGGCCTCGGCCGCCCACGCGTCGAGGAACTGCTCGAAGGTGGCGCCGTCCTTCAGGCGGCGCCGGAACACGGCGACGATCACGACCGCATCTCGTACGCGCCGGCCAGCCCGGTCACCCGGGCGACGACGCGGTCGAAGCGCTCGGCGTCGGCCACGGGGGCGCGGACGTGCGCCAGCGCCCACGCCTGCTGGGCGTCGGTCGCGCTCTGGGCGCCGTGCAGGTCGACCGCGAAGCCGGAGAAGTCGCGCACCATGACGTCGAAGATCTGGTCGACGAGGTCGTGGTCCTGGCCGGTCAGCTCGGCCTGCTCGAGGATGAGCTGGCCGTAGACGACCAGGGTGAAGAGCTCGCCGAGGGTGAGCATGAAGCCGAGGTCGCGCTGCTGGCCCTCGTCGGGCGGCGCGGACTGCAGGAGCGCGGGCAGGCCGGCGGCCTGCTCGACGAACCGGGCGACGTTGGGGACCTCCGACCAGCGGTCGTAGGCCGCCCGCCAGTCGTGGAAGCGGATCTTCGAGAGCCCGCGGGCCGGGCCCTGGTCGAAGAGGAACGGGTCGTCGGCGGCCTCGCGGCGCACCGGGACGGCGTCGAACTCCGCGGGGGCGAAGAAGTAGGCGGCCATGAACTTCAGGACCAGCGCCATGTTCACGTGAACCGTGCCCTCGAGCTTGGGCAGGGCGCGGATGTCGCGGGCGGCCATCTCGAAGTAGGTGTCCTGCTCGAATCCGCGCGCCGCGATCACGTCCCACAGGAGGTCGATGACCCGCTCGCCCTCGGTGGTGACCTTCATCTTCGTGATCGGGTTGTAGAGCAGGTAGCGCCGGTCGTC
>CAZEKK010000385.1:0-2526 GCA_964512905.1 uncultured Solirubrobacteraceae bacterium | reverse complement strand
ACGACGTCGACGCCCTCCTTCGACGCGAGGCCGGCCACGGCGCCGAGCATCGCCATCCGGTGGTCGCCGCGCGCGTCGATCGTGCCGCCGCGCAGCCCGCCCGTGCCCGTGACGACGAAGCCGTCGTCGGTGGCCTCGATCTCGGCGCCGAGACCCCGCAGGCCGCCCACGACCGCCTCGATCCGGTCGGACTCCTTGACGCGCAGCTCGGCGGCGTCGCGCACCACGGTCTCCCCCTCGGCGAAGCAGCCCAGCAGAGCCACGAGCGGGAGCTCGTCGATGGCGAGCGGGATCTCGGAGCCTCCGACCTCGGTGCCGACGAGCGGGCCGGCGCGGACGTCGATCTCCGACACCGGCTCCTCTGCCGGCAGGACGCCCGGGTCGGCGCCCTCCAGGTCGGCAACGATCACGCCCCCCATCCGCTGCACGATCCCCAGGAATCCGGCCCGCGTCCAGTTGGTTCCGACGTCCTCGAGGATCAGGCGCGAGCCTCCGACCAGCAGCCCGGCCGCCACGAGGAAGGCCGCCGACGACGGGTCGCCCGGGATCCGTATCTCCCCCGGCTCGAGTTCGTCGACGTTGCGCACCGCGACCCGCGCGCCGTCGCCGGCGCGCACCCGGCCGACGTCGGCTCCCGCGGCGAGCAGCATCCGCTCGGTGTGGTCGCGGCTGGGCTGGGGCTCGGTGACGGCCACCTCGCCGTGCGCGAGCAGCCCGGCCAGCAGGACGCACGACTTCACCTGGGCGCTCGCGACCGGCAGCTCGTAGTCCAGCGCGTGCAGCTGTGCGCCCCGCACGGTGAACGGCGGCAGCCGCCCGTCCGTGGCCTCGATCTGCGCGCCCATCATCCGCAGCGGCTCGGCGATGCGGTCGACCGGGCGGCGGCGGATCGACGGGTCGCCGTCGAGGGTCCACGACATCCCCACGTGCCCGGCCAGCCAGCCCGGCAGCAGCCGCATCAGCGTGCCGGCGTTGCCGACGTCGATCGGGCCGTCGGCCTCCTGGGCGCCGCGCAGGCCGCCGCCGCGCACGACGATCTCGTCGGGCTGCACGTCGACCACGGCGCCAACCGCCCGGATGGCCGCAAGCGTCGAGGCGGTGTCGGCGGACTCGAGGTAGTTCCGGATCCGCACCGGCTCGGCGCTCATCGCCGCCAGTAGCGCGGCCCGGTGCGAGATCGACTTGTCCGGCGGCGGAGCGAGGGTGCCGCGCAGCCGCCGGACCGGCTCGAAGCGGGTTCCGCCCGGGGTCACCGGGCCGGCGCCGCCGCCGGCATCGCCTTTCCGGCGAGCTGAGCCGCCGCCCGGACCTGGGCGGCGTAGTCCGCGAACTCGGCGAGCCGCAGCGCCTGCGGGCCGTCACAGATCGCCTCCTCGGGCTCCGGATGCACCTCGACGATGATCCCGTCGGCTCCGACCGCCGCCGCCGCCAGCGACAGCGGCCCGACGAGATCGCGCCGCCCGGCCGCATGGCTCGGATCGACGACCACGGGCAGGTGGGTCATCTGCTTCAGGACCGGAACGGCCATCAGGTCCAGGGTGAACCGGTAGGCGGTCTCGAACGTACGGATGCCGCGTTCGCACAGCAGCACGCGCTCGTTGCCCTCCTTGAGGATGTACTCCGCCGCCATCACCAGCTCCTCGAGCGTCGAGGAGAGGCCGCGCTTGATCAGCGCCGGGCAGCCCGAGCGGCCGATCTCGGCCAGCAGCGGGTAGTTCTGCATGTTGCGGGCCCCGACCTGGATCACGTCGGCCACCTCGAGCACCGGCTCGAGGTCGCGCGCGTCCATCAGCTCGGTGACGATCGGCAGGCCGGTCTCGTCCTTGGCCTCCTGGAGCAGCCGCAGCCCTTCCTGGCCGAGGCCCTGGAAGGAGTACGGCGACGTCCGCGGCTTGTATGCCCCGCCGCGGAACATCGTGGCGCCGGCGTCGCGCACGCCGCGCGCGGTCTGCAGCGTCTGGTCGCGCGTCTCGATCGTGCACGGCCCCGCGATGAGCGCGAAGTGCTCGCCGCCGATCTTGCGCCCGGCGATCTGCAGGACGCTGTCCTCACCGCGGCGCATCTCGCGCGAGGCGAGCTTGTACGGCTTGAGGATCGGCATCACGTGGTCGACGCCGGGGTAGCCGTCGAGCTGGATGCGGGCCTCCTTCTCCCGGTCGCCGATCGCTCCGATCAGCGTGACCTCCTCGCCGCGGGAGACGTGCGCACGGGCGCCGACGTGCTCGACGCGCGCCACGACCGCTTCGATCTCCTCCTCCGTCGCTCCGGCCTTCATCACGATCATCATCCGTTCTTCAGTCCTTGGCTTCGAGATTCACCTGCTCAACGTACGGATCCGGCAACCACGGGCGGTCAAGCCCTGGTGAACGGCGCCCGGCCCGGAGGCCTGTGGTCGAGGGCAACCCCGAAGGGCGGCCGGGCGCCTAGCGAAATCGCCAGGCGGTGAAGAACGCGAAGCCGAAATACCGCGAGCCGGACGGGCCGGCGAGAGAGGCGGGATCGAGGCTGCACGCGCGCATCGGTCGC
>CAZEKK010000384.1:0-2530 GCA_964512905.1 uncultured Solirubrobacteraceae bacterium | reverse complement strand
CCGCACATCGTCCACTCCGCGACCGCGATGCGCGGCAACCGCAACGACAAGGCCCGGCGCGAGCTCGGCTTCGCCCCGGCCTGGCCGACGTGGCGGGAGGGCTTCCCGGCGATGTTCGCCGCCGCCGGGAACCCTGCGCCGCAACCGCCCGTCCGGCGAGAGGGCGCCCCCGCCGGCTGACCGCTCCAGCCCTGGCCGCCTCCGCCGGCTGCCCCCCTCGCTACCGGTGCCCGCTGAACGAGATGACCTGCTGGATGCCGCTCGGGCGGTTGGTCCAGCGCATCGTGATCAGCGGCAGCGGCGAGAACGTGATCGCTTCCGAGGCCGCGCTCGCGCGCCACGTCTCCGGGTCCGGACCCTGACGGGCCGCCAGCGCCGTCCCCGCCTGCTCCAGCGCCCGCCACAGGTCGGCGCGGCAGCGGGCCAGGGATCCGCGGCCGCAGTAGCGCAGGCCGTAGGCGCCCCGGACCGGGCGGCCCAGGAGGCGGCGCAGGTCCTTGTCGAGGTAGCCGTGCCAGCCGGAGAAGTAGCCGCCCGGCGCGCGGTCCGAGGCCGGGATCAGCGTGCCGAGCTGCCGCACGAGGCGCGCGCCGAGCACCGGCTGCAGCGCCGCGCGGCCGAGGCGTGCGAACGCCTCGTCCATGATCGCCGCGCCGGGGTCGTCGACCGCGCCGTCGCCGTCGCGGTCCAGGCGGCTGCCGCCGGCGGCGCGCCAGCGGTCCAGGATGCGCGCCATCGCCTCGGCCCGCGGGCTGGGACCGGTCCCGGCACGCAGGACGCCGCGGATCGTCGGCCAGGCCCGCACGACGTAGAGGTCCTCGGTCGCCGCGGCGTTCATCGCGCCGGTGACCGTGGCGAGCGTGTGCCTGCCCGTCCGGGCCAGCTCTCCGGTCAGCAGGTCGTTGCGCTGGATCGGGCCGTAGGTCCACTCGTCGTCGGCGGACGAGAAGCCGAGCGCCGGCTTGCCGTTCCAGTTGACCAGCAGCGAGGACGGCGGGTTGATGGCCTGGGGGTGGCCCTTGGCCGGCAGGAACCCGCGCCACTCGTACTCGCCGGTCCCCTTGGTCGGCAGCCCGATGTCGACGCCGGGCGCCCGGACCGGCAGGCGCCCCGCGGAGAACGTCGCGATGTCCCGGTGGTCGGCGTAGGCGGCGTTGAACGTGAAGGGTGACTGCGCGAACGCCGCGAGGAACTGGCGCGCCGAGCGGACCCGGTTCTCGGACATCGCCTTGAACGGCAGCAGGAACGCCGCGTCGCGACCGCGCGAGGCACGCTGGCGCGTGAGCGCGACGCGACGGCCGTTGACCCGCCCGTAGCCGATCACCGGACCGTGCACGGTCTCGAAGAACCGCACGCGCTGGTCGGGCGCGCCGCCGGCGCCCTTCAGCACCCCGGCGTCGAACCGCGTCATCGCACGGCAGCGCCCGCGGTAGAGATAGCGGCGATCGGAGCCGCCGCACAGCGTCTCGGCGAACGTGTCGATGAGGTCGTTGCCGGCGGAGGTCAGGCTCCACGCAGCATCGATGTTGCGGCCGATCAGGACGTAGCCCGGGAACCCGGGGGCCGAGGCGCCGCGGGTGTCGATGCCGCCCCCGTGGAGGTCGACCTCGTAGGTCAGACCGGGGAAGTTGTAGCCGATCTGCGGGCCGGCGACGAACAGCGGACGGCCGGTCGCGGAGCGCCCGCGGCCCACCATCAGGAAGTTGCTGGCGTGCCGGCGCCCGGCGGCCGCGGCGCGCGCGGCCGCGCCGGAGACCCGCGCCGGCACCTCCTCCCGGAAGGAGCCGTTGTCGAGGACGACGTTCCCCGGCCGGCGCGCCGGCGCGGCGCCGTACGGGAAGCGGCCCGGCGACGTGACGACCGCCTCGGGATCCTGGCGCTCGCGCAGGTCGTTGAAGGCCGCCTCGCCGGCGCGGGCGCCGAGGCGGTCGCGCAGGCCGTCGAGCATCATCGAGCGCCGCGCCTCGTCCCCGCCACCGCGGCCGAAGATGTCGCCGATCAGCGCCATGACGCTGTAGATGTCGACCCGGGTGAACGGCTTGGGCAGGGCGAAGCCGTTGTCGCGGTAGCCGGCGTTGACGCCGGCGACATAGGCGTCGATGTCGGCGAGGACCTGGCGGCCCGCGGACCCGAGGCCCTGCAGGACCTTCGTCTGCCCGGCGATCCGGCGATCGGTCGCCGCCGAGGGCTCGAACTGGCGCAGGCCGACGACGAGGCCGAAGCCGTCCAGGTTCGGGACGTCGACCGCCTCGACGCGGGCGTTGTAGCGGCCCTGATCGAGCAGCAGGTGGCGGTCCTTGGCGAACAGCCATCCGGTCGCGTACGCGATGTCCGGGCGGGTGGACGCGGTCACGTGCGGGACGTTGTAGCGGTCGCGCACGACCGTGATCCCCGGCTTGCCGGGGATCGGCTCGGTGCGCGTCGGCCCCTGGCCGTCGGTCCCGAAGCGGGCCGGCTTGAAGTAGGTGGTCAGGTCGGCGGGCGTGACGGTCCGGAACAGCGGGGTGAGGCCGTCGTAGAGCTTGGCCTG
>CAZEKK010000383.1:0-2530 GCA_964512905.1 uncultured Solirubrobacteraceae bacterium | reverse complement strand
ATGAGCCGCGGGCTCAAGATCCTCGCCGGCGAGCTGCAGGTGCCGGTCATCGCGCTCTCGCAGCTCAACCGCGGCGTCGAGGGCCGCACCGACAAGCGCCCGCTCCTCTCCGACCTGCGTGAGAGCGGCAGCATCGAGCAGGACGCCGACCTCGTGATGTTCATCTACCGCGACGAGTACTACCACCCCGACGACACCGAAACGCCCGGCGAAGCCGAACTGATCATCGCCAAGCACCGCAACGGCGGGCTGGGAACCGTCCACCTCGCCTTCAAGAAGACCTACCCGAAGTTCCTCAACCTCGCCAAGGGCGAGCGGTACGGCGCATGAGCCGCGCCTGCCCGTACGGCAGCTGCGACGGCAGCGGTTTCACGATCGACGCGGCCACCAACACCGCGGTGCCGTGCCGCTGCCGCCCCGAGCGCATCGCTGCACAGCGGGCGCGGATGCTCTCGGGCGCCGTGCCCCGCCGATTCCGCGGCGTCTCGTTCGACCGCCCCCCGGTCACCGCGATCGAACCGGGGATCGTCCGCACCGTGCGGCGCTTCGTCGACGATCTCGACGCGAACCTCGAGACGGGGCACGGGCTGTGGTTCATGGGGGATGTCGGCACCGGGAAGACGACGCTGGCGATGCTGGTCGCCCAGCAGGCGATCGACCGCGGGCGCTCGGTGGCGATCTTCTCCCTGCCACGGCTGCTGGCGGAGATCCGCGACACCTTCGACGCCGGGGGCGACCGACCGTACCTCGAGTTCCTCGACCGGCTTGCCGCCATCGACCTCCTCCACATCGACGACGTCGGCGCCGAGCGCACGAGCGACTGGGTGCTCGAGCAGCTGTACGCGATCGTGAACGCCCGCTACGAGGAGCAGCGCTCGATCGTGGTGACGACCAACCTCGGACCGACCGCACTGGCCGAGCAGATCACCCCCCGCACCGTCTCCCGCCTCATGGAGATCTGCGGCGACCCGCTGCCCCTGCACGGACCCGATCACCGAATGCCGCGCGAGGACGAGTCGGTGCTCCCGCCGCCGGCGCCCGCCGGGCGGCTCGGCGCTGCCGTGCCCGGGGAGCCGACCGTCTCTCGCCAGTCTACCCGGGCGGCGTCCTCGTCCCGATGAGCCGCGTCGTGCGATTGAGCGGGAGGCGAGCGACATGATCTTCGTGACGGGGGCCAGCGGGATGTTCGGCGGGGGCGTGACGGCCCATCTGTCGCAGCGTGGCGTGCCGGTGCGGGCGATGGCGCACAGTCCGCTGCGGGCGCAGCAGCTGGCGCAACCGGGTGTCGAACCGGTCGTCGCCGACCTGGACCGACCGGAGACGCTCGACGAGGTCCTGCCGGGCGCCGACACCGTCTTTCTCGTCACGCCGATGGACGATCGCGTCCAGGCGCGCGAGCGCAACGTGCTCGAGGCCTCCCAGCGGGCCGGGGTGCGTCGCATCGTCAAGCTCTACGGCGCGGTCCGCCACCACGGCGACGCGCTGGGAAGCCTGCACGACGCCAGCGTGGCGGCCATCCGCGAGTCGGGCCTGCAGTGGGCGCTGCTGTCGCCGACATCGGTGCTCGAGACCAGCCTGCTGTCGATGATCCCGTGGATCGAGGCGACCGGCGCGATGGTGGCCAGCGCCGGCGAGGGCAAGGTCGCCCACGTCGCGGCCGACGACGTGACGCGGGCCGGCGCGGCGGTCTTGGCGGACTGCAACGAAAACGGGCGCGACTACGTGATCACCGGACCCGAGCTGTTCTCGCTCGGAGAGGTCGCCGAGGTCATGTCCCGCGTCACCGGGCGTTCGATCCCGTACCGCGACATCTCCGACGCGGACCTCGCCCAGGCGCTGGTCGAGGAGGCCGGCATGACCCCCGAAGCAGCCGAGATCGGCGTCATCTGCCACTTCCGCGCCTGGCGCAACGGCGACGCCCAGGCGCTCACCGGCACCTTCCGCGAACTCACCGGCGCAGCCCCAACGACGCTCGAGGCGTGGCTCGAGGCGCACCGTGAGGCCTTTGCCGACGCCCGCGACCGCGCGCCGTCGGCCTGACGGAGCCAGCACCCGGGCGCCAGCACGCCCGCGGGCGTGCGGTGATGCGCACACCGAGCCGTAGACTCACCGGGTCATGCCGTCGCTCGTCGTCGTGGGCGCCCAGTGGGGCGATGAAGGCAAGGGCAAGGTCACCGACCTCCTCGCCGAGCGCGCCGACGCCGTCATCCGGTTCCAAGG
Organism: uncultured Solirubrobacteraceae bacterium; assembly: GCA_964512905.1. Taxonomy (GTDB): domain Bacteria; phylum Actinomycetota; class Thermoleophilia; order Solirubrobacterales; family Solirubrobacteraceae; genus CANJIV01. The sequence goes on along the minus strand of CAZEKK010000383.1, from coordinate 310 downwards.
CGGGAACAACGCCGGGCACACGATCATCCGCGCCGGCAGCGAGCCGTGGAAGCTCCATCTGATCCCGTCGGGGATCCTCCACCCCGGCACGCTCTGCGTCATCGGCAACGGAGTGGTCGTCGACCCGCGGGTCCTCACCGACGAGATCGACGCGCTCCGCGCCCGCGGCGTCGACATGGGCGGCCTGCGGATCTCGGCCAACGCGCACCTCATCATGCCCTACCACCTCCTGCTGGACTCGGCGGGGGAGCAGCGGCTCGGGAATGCCCAGATCGGCACGACGCGGCGCGGCATCGGCCCCTGCTACGCC
>CAZEKK010000382.1:0-2535 GCA_964512905.1 uncultured Solirubrobacteraceae bacterium | reverse complement strand
GCATCTACCTCCCGATGATCCCCGAGGTCGTCGTGGCGATGCTGGCGTGCGCGCGGATCGGCGCGCCGCACAACGTTGTTTTCGGGGGCTTCTCGCCCGAGGCCGTCCACGAGCGCATGGAGGTCTCGCACGCCAAGGCGCTGATCGTGCCCGATGGCGCCCGTCGCAAGGGCAAGACCGCCCCGATCAAGGCCGGCGTCGACGCGGTCATGGAGGGCCTCGCGTCGCTGGAGACGATCGTCGTCGTGCGCAACGTCGGCATCGACGTCCCGATGACCGACGGTCGCGACGTCTACTACGACGAGATCTGCGCCGCCGCCGACCCGGTCTGCCCGGCCGAGCCGTTCGACGCCGAGCACCCGCTGTTCATCCTCTACTCGTCGGGGTCGACCGCCAAGCCCAAGGGGATCCTCCACACCACGGGCGGGTACCTGACCGGCGTGCAGTGCACCCACCGCTACGTCTTCGACCTCAAGCCGGAGACCGACGTCTACTGGTGCTCGGCCGACGTCGGCTGGATCACCGGACATTCGTACATCGTCTACGGGCCGCTGCTCAACGGCGCCACGAGCGTCATGTACGAGGGCGCGCCCGACTACCCGCACCAGGGGATCTGGTGGGAGATCGTCGAGAAGTCCAAGGCGACGATCTTCTACACCGCGCCGACGGCGATCCGCGCGTGCATGAAGTGGGGCGCGGGGCATCCGGCGAGGTTCGACCTCTCCTCGCTGCGGCTGCTCGGCACCGTCGGCGAGCCCATCAACCCGAAGGCGTGGCTCTGGTATCACGCGGTGATCGGGGGCGAGCGCTGCCCGATCGTCGACACCTGGTGGCAGACCGAGACGGGCAACATCATGATCACGCCGCTGCCCGGCATCACGGCGACCAAGCCCGGCTCGGCGACGACGCCGTTCCCCGGCGTGCAGGCGGCGATCCTCGATGCCGACGGCAACGAGATCCCGGCGGGCGGCGGCCAGGGCCTGCTCGCGCTCACGCGGCCGTGGCCGGCGATGCTGCGGACCCTGTACGGCGACGACGACCGCTACGTCGAGACCTACTGGAAGCGCTTCGGCCCGCACACGTATTTCGTCGGGGACGCCTCCCGGCGCGACGACGACGCCTACTTCTGGGTGATCGGCCGGGTCGACGACGTCATCAACGTCTCCGGCCACCGGCTCTCGACCGCCGAGGTCGAGTCGGCGATCGTCGCGCACCCGAAGGTCGCCGAGGCCGCGGTCGTCGCCGAGTCCGACGAGCTGACCGGGCAGGCGATCGTCGCCTTCGTCACGCTCGAGGGCGGCCTCGAGGGCGACGCGGCAATCGAGGCGGAGATCCGCGACCACGTGGCGACCAGGATCGGCAAGCTCGCGCGGCCGAGGCGGATCATCTGGTCCGACGACCTCCCCAAGACCCGCAGCGGCAAGATCATGCGCCGGCTGCTGCGCGACATCGCCGAGGGCCGCGAGCTCGGCGACGTCACGACGCTGCGCGACCCCGCCGTCATGGAGCAGCTCAAGGCGAAGATCGCCTCCGGTCACCACGACGAGGACTGAGACCGACCTGTCGTGGCCGCCGACGACCGCTACGCCGAGCTGCGCCGGACCCACTGCTGGGAGGTGCCGGCCCGCTACAACATCGCCGCCGACGTCTGCGAGAAGCATCCGCGCGACAAGCTGGCGATGGTCTGGGAGGACTTCGGCGGCGCCCAGCGCGAGGTGGCCTGGGGGGAGCTGCAGGACCGCGCGGCGCAAGCCGCGCACGCCCTGGCCGCCGCGGGCGTCCAGCGCGGCGACCGCGTAGCGGTGGTCCTGCCGCCCACTCCCGAGACCGCGGCGGTCTTCTTCGGCGTCTGGAAGCTCGGCGCCCTGCTGCTCTCGATGTCCGTGCTCTACGGGGACGAGGGGATCGCCCACCGGCTCAACGACTCCGGCGCCGCGGTGCTCGTGACCGACCGGGCCAACGCGGACCGGTTCGATCACGGGGCCGTTCTCGTGCTCGATGAGGGTCTGCTCGAGGGCCATCCCACCACGCATCCCACCGCCGACACGGCCGCCGACGACCCCGCGCAGCTCTACTACACCTCGGGCACGACCGGGCTGGCGAAGGGCATCGTCCACGCCCACCGCTACATCCTCGCCCACGAGGAGTTCACGCACTGCCACGAGGTGCGCGACGGCGAGCGGTTCCACGGGATGGGCGAGTGGGCATGGGCGGCCGGGATTGCGCCGCTGCTCGGCCCGTGGCGGCTCGGGGCCGTCCAGGTCGTCTACCGCCGCGAGGGCGGGTTCGATCCCGAGCGCCAGCTCGACGTGCTCTCCCGCCACGAGGTCACCAACGTCTTCACGACGCCGACGGCGATGCGGTCGATGATGGCGCTCGACGACGCCGGCGCCCGGTTCCCGCAGCGGTTCCGCCGCGTCTGCTCGGCGGGCGAGCCGCTCAACCCCGAGGCGATCCGCTGGTTCCGCGAGCAGTACGGCGTCACCGTGCTCGACTACTACGGGCTCACCGAGTCGTACCCGCTGGTTGCGAACT
>CAZEKK010000381.1:0-2541 GCA_964512905.1 uncultured Solirubrobacteraceae bacterium | reverse complement strand
GGCCTTCTCGCCGTCGACGTAGTGCAGCAGCGCGATGTACGACGAGCGGTTGGGGTCGTACTCGATCGCGGCGACCTTGGCCGAAACGCCATCCTTGCGCCGCTTGAAGTCGATCTTCCGGTACAGGCGCTTCGCGCCGCCGCCGCGGTGGCGCGAGGTCTTGCGACCGTAGCTGTTGCGGCCGCCGGACTTCTTCAGCCCTTCGACGAGGGTCTTCTCCGGCTCGGCCTTCGTGATCTCGGCGAAGTCCGGATAGGTGACGAACCGGCGGCCGGGGCTCGTGGGCTTGGGCTTACGAATCGCCATGGCTAGCCTCCGGCCTCGAGGCCTTGGAAGATCGGGATCTCATCGCCCGGCGCCAGCTGGACGACGGCCTTCTTCCACGTGCGCGTCCGCCCGGAGATGAGCCCCCGCCGCTTCGGCTTGGACTTCACCGACATCGTGCGCACGTCGACGACCTTCACGTCGAACAGCGCCTCGATCGCCTGGCGGATCTGCGTCTTGTGCGCATCGGGATGCACGCGGAACGTGTACTTGCCCAGGGTCGCGAGCACGTAGCTCTTCTCGGAGACGACCGGGCGGATGATCACCTGGGAGTGGTCCATCAGGCTGCGGCCTCCTCGGATGTCGCGGCGTCGCCCTGCCCGGTGGCCCGTGCGACCAGGCCCGGCAGCGCGTCCTCGGAGATCACGAGCGCAGCGGCGCCGACGATGTCGACGATCCCGGCCGCGGCGTCGGTGCGGACCGTCGTGCGCGCGAGGTTGCGGAACGACTTGTGCGCGTCGCCCTCGGCCTCCCCGAGCACGACGAGGGTGGGGGCGGGCTGGCCCCAGCCGTGCAGCGCCGCGGCGGCCTGCTTGGTCACGGGCGCGGTGAAGGCCCCGGCAGGCAGGATCGCCAGCGATCCGCGCTCGGCGTGCAGCGACAGCGCGCTGCGCAGCGCGGCCCGGCGGGCCTTGCGGTTGACCTTGACGGTGTAGTGGCGCGGCGACGGGCCGAAGACGGTGCCGCCGCCCGTCCAGATCGGCGAGCGGCTGCTGCCGGCGCGGGCGCGCCCGGTGCCCTTCTGGCGCCACGGCTTGGCGCCGCCGCCGCGGACCTGCCCGCGGGTCTTCGTCGACGCGGTGCCGCGGCGCAGCGCGTTGCGCTCGGCCCGGACGCACTCGTGAACGAGGCCCTCGTTGAACGGAGCGGCGAAGACGTCGTCGTCGAGCGTCACCGTGCCCGACGCGCCGAGGTACGGGGCGCTAGCCATCGGTGCGCACCTCCACGACGCCCTGCTTGGGGCCGGGGACGGCGCCGCGGACGAGCAGCAGGTTGCGGTCGGGAATGACCTCGACGACCTCGAGGCCCTTCTGGGTGGCGCGCTTGCCGCCCATGCGACCGGGGCCGCGCACGCCCTTGAACACGCGCGACGGCGTGGCCGAGGCGCCGATCGATCCGGGCGCGCGCACGTTGTGGGAGCCGTGCGACGCAGGCCCGCGGTGGAAGTTGTGGCGCTTGATGGTGCCTTGGAAGCCCTTGCCCTTCGCGATCCCCGAGACCTTGACCTTGTCCCCAGGGGCGAAGACGTCGGCGGTCACCTGATCGCCGATCTTCAGCTCGCCGGCCTCGTCGCGGAACTCGGCGAGGTGGCGCAGGGGCGGTGCGCCGGCCTTCTTGAGGTGCCCGAGCTCGGGGCGGGTGAGCTGCTTCTCCTTGGTCGCTCCGAACCCGAGCTGGACCGCGTCGTAGCCGTCGCGCTCGTGCGAGCGGATGGCGGTCACCGGACACGGGCCGGCCTCGAGCACGGTCACGCGCTCGACGCGTCCGTCGTCGAGGAAGCGCTGGGTCATGCCGAGTTTGCGGGCGAGGATGGCGGCCATGGTCTAGGAGGCGAGGCGGATCTCGATGTCGACGCCGGCGGGGAGGTGGTCGAGCCGCTGGAGCGAGTCGACCGTCTTGGGTGTCGGCTGGTGGATGTCGATCAGCCGCTTGTGCGTGCGGATCTCGAAGTGCTCGCGCGAGTCCTTGTCCTTGAAGGGGGAGCGGATCACGCAGTAGATGTTCTTCTCGGTGGGCAGGGGCACGGGCCCGGACACCGTCGCGCCGGTGCGCGCCGCCGTCTCGACGATCTCCTTCGCGGCCGTCTCGATCGCGGAGGTGTCGTAGGACTTCAGGCGGATCCTGATCTTGTTCTGGGGCAGCGATGCCACGGTGTCGTCAGTCGCTCTCTTCAGTTCCTTGCGTGCCGAGGGCGGGCCTCCGGGACTTCTTGGGGCCCGCCCCTGTTGTCGTATCGGTCGTCGTCGGTGTGGCCGGGCCTGCCCGCCGCCGCAGCGGCGGGAGCGCCGGGGTGCTACTCGATGATCTCGGTCACCACGCCCGAGCCGACCGTGCGACCGCCCTCGCGGATCGCGAAGCGCAGGCCCTGGTCCATGGCGATGGGCTGGATGAGTTCGATCTCCATCTGGACGTTGTCGCCCGGCATCACCATCTCGGTGCCCTCGGGCAGCTTCGCCACGCCGGTCACGTCGGTGGTGCGGAAGTAGAACTGCGGGC
>CAZEKK010000380.1:0-2543 GCA_964512905.1 uncultured Solirubrobacteraceae bacterium | reverse complement strand
GATCGTGTAGCACTCGCCGTCGTCGGACTGCTGGCCGAGCAGCACGAGGTCGGGCGACTCGCGCTCGAGCACCTTGGCGAGCGCGTAGCCGGTGGCGGCAACGTCCGAACCGGCGAGGACGTCGTCGGTGAGCTGAATCGATCGGTCGGCGCCGAGCGAGACGGCCTTGTGGAGCGCGCGCGTGGCGCTCTCCGGGCCCATGGTGACGGCGACGACCTCGTCGACCTGCACGTCGTCGCCCTCCTTGAGCTGCATGGCCGCCTCGATGGCGTGCGTGTCGAAGGGGTTGAGGTTCTTCTCCCCGCTGCGGTCCATGCGCCCGGTCGACGCGTCGATGCGCTTCTCGACGGCGGCGTCCGGCACTTCTTTGACCAGGACGGCGATCTTCACTGCGAGCCTCCTCTAGGCAAACGGACGTTCGGAATCCTACTCAATTGACTGACCAGTCAATCGTGCGATGCACCGGGTCGGAGTCGCACGGTCGACTGCCGGGCAATCACGAGTCGTCTACTGCTTCCCGGATGAAGTCGATGATCTGCTGGGTCGGCGCCCCGGGGGTGAAGACCTCGGCGACGCCGAGCGACTTCAACTCCGGGATGTCGTCGGCCGGAATCGTCCCTCCGACGGTGACCACGACGTCGCCGGCCTCCTGCTCGCGCAGCAGGTCGACGACCCGCGGCACGAGCGTCATGTGCGCGCCCGACAGGATCGAGAGGCCGACCGCGTCGGCGTCCTCCTGGACGACGGTCGCGACGATCTGCTCGGGTGTCTGGTGCAGGCCGGTGTAGATGACCTCCATCCCCGCGTCGCGCAGCGCGCGGGCGATGATCTTGGCACCGCGATCGTGCCCGTCCAAGCCTGGCTTGGCGACCACCACGCGGATCTTCTTCTGCGAGGTCGTGGACATACGGAGGATCCTGCCGCGCCGCGCGAAGGAGCGCGCGGCGGCCGGATCGTAGCCCACGGCCCCGGTCCGGCGGCGTGCGGCCGGGCGCGACCGGCGGCCGTCCGGCCCCCGGCCAGCTAGAAGACCGGGCTCTCGCGGTAGGTGCCGAACACCTGCTGCAGCGCCGTGACGATCTCGCCCTCGGTGGCGTGGGATCGGGCGCAGGCCAGCAGCGGCGGCATGAGGTTCGCGTCGCCGGTGGCGGCGTCGCGCAGGGCGGCGAGCGACGCGTCGACCGTCGCCCGGTCGCGGCCGGCCCGCGCCGCCTGGACGCGCTCGATCTGCTTGCGCTCGAGGTCGGGGTCGATCCGGAGGATCTCGGTCGCGTGGTCGTCGCCCTCGGTGAAGGCGTTGACGCCGACGACGATCCGCTCGCCGGCGTCGACCTCCTGCTGGTAGCGGAACGCCGCGTCGGCGATCTCGCGCTGCGGGTAGTTGCGCTTGACCGCCTCGACCATCCCCCCCAGGTCGTCGATCTTCGCGAAGTAGCGGTAGGCGTCGGCCTCGAGCTCGTCGGTCAGCGCCTCGATCGCGTAGCTGCCCGCGAGCGGGTCGATCGTGTCGGCGACGCCGGTCTCGTGCGCGATGATCTGCTGCGTGCGAAGGGCGACCCGCACGGCCTCCTCCGTGGGGAGGGCGAGCGCCTCGTCGAAGCTGTTGGTGTGGAGGGACTGCGTGCCCCCGAGCACGCCGGCCAGGGCCTCGATCGTCGTGCGGACGATGTTGTTCAGCGGCTGCTGGGCGGTGAGCGAGACGCCGGCGGTCTGCGTGTGGAAGCGCATGAGCCACGACCGCTCGTTGCGCGCACCGAAGGTCTCACGCAGCTCGCGGGCCCAGATCCGGCGCGCGGCGCGGTACTTGGCGATCTCCTCGAAGAAGTCGATCTGCGCGTTGAAGAAGAAGCTCAGGCGCGGCGCGAAGTCGTCGACGTCGAGGCCGCGCTCGACCGCCTGCTCGACGTACGTCAGGCCGTCCTTGAGCGTGAACGCGAGCTCCTGCGCCGCCGTCGAGCCCGCCTCGCGGATGTGGTAGCCCGAGATCGAGATCGTGTTCCACTGCGGCACGCGCTCGGCGCAGAAGCGCATCAGGTCCGTCACGAGACGCATCGAGGGCCCGGCCGGGAAGCGGTAGTTGCCGCGTGCCGCGTACTCCTTGAGGATGTCGTTCTGGACGGTGCCGCGCAGCGCCTCGAGCGCGAGGCCCTGTTTCGCCGCCAGCGCGCAGTAGAGCGCGAGCAGGATCGGCGCCGTGGCGTTGATCGTCATCGAGGTCGTGACGCGATCGAGCGGGATGTCCGCGAACAGGCGCCGCATATCGGCAATCGAGTCGATGGGAACGCCGACGCGCCCGACTTCGCCGCGGGCCATGGCGTGATCGCTGTCGTAGCCGATCTGGGTCGGCAGATCGAAGGCGACCGAGAGGCCGCTGGTGCCCTGAGCGAGCAGGTAGCGGTAGCGCTGGTTCGACTCGGCGGCGTCCGAGAAGCCGGCATACTGGCGCATCGTCCACAGACGGCGCTGATACATCTCGCGATAGATGCCGCGGGTGAAGGGGAATGCGCCGGGGTCGCCGACCGCCGCGGGCTGGTCGAGCGCTG
>CAZEKK010000379.1:0-2558 GCA_964512905.1 uncultured Solirubrobacteraceae bacterium | reverse complement strand
GCAGAGCCGCCCTCGTCTCCGGAGACAGGCACCTCCTGGCCCTCCGCGGCCAGTTCCCGGTCTTCACCGCCGCCGAGTTCCTCGACTGGCTCGACGAGCACGGCTGATTTCGGAGCCCATCGACCGACTGCCGCCTCGGCGGCCCGGACGGGATTGGGCGCCCCTACGGCGACCGTGCGACGCCGAGCGAGTTGGCCCCGACGAACTTCGGAGCGCCCTTCTCGTAGTAGACGTCGAGCTCCGTGATCGTGAACCCGGCGCCGGTCAGCAGGTCGGCGATCGGCCGGGTCAGGTGGCACCCGCCGAACACGCGCTTCTGAACCGGCTCGAGGCGGTGCTGCCAGCGGCGCACACCCTCGTCCGGCGTGAGCCCGTGCTCGACGAAGTGCAGCGTCCCGCCGGGCTTCAGGACGCGGCGCAGCTCGCGCAGCGCGGCGTCGATGTCGGGGATCGTGCACATCGTCCACGTCGAGAGCGCGGCGTCGAAGCGGTCGTCCGGGAACGGCAGCGACTCCCCGTTCAGGCCGGCGCGCTGCACCGGCACGGCCGACGCGCCCAGGCGCTTGGCGGCGAGCTTCCAGCCGACGTCCGCCGGCTCGACCGCGGCCACCCCTTCGACAGCCGCCGGATAGAACGGGACGTTGAGGCCCGAGCCGAAGCCGACCTCGACGACGTCGCCCGCGAGCCCGTCGCAGACCCGCCGCCGCTGCGGCGTGTTCTCCTTCATGTTGCACACGGCGTTGATGATCCGTGGCAGAACCTGCTCGCCGTAGACGCCCATGATCCCCGCTCCAGGTCGGCTGCGCCGCCGACGCTACTCCCCGCCCCGGCCCCGGCAACCGCCAGCGGCGAGACCGGCCCGAGCCGCGGCCGGGCCGGTCCGCGGGGATGAGCGACCCCCGGGGCCCGCCGTCAGACCCGCACGACCAGCTTGCCGGTGTTCTTGCCGTCGAACAGCATGTTGATCGCGACGGGCAGCTGCTCGAAGCCGTCGACGACGGTCTCCCGCGCCGCGAGCTTCCCCTCGGCGACCCACCCGGCCAGCTGCGGGACGATCTCCTTCGCCCGGTGGAAGTGGTCGAGCACGATGAACCCCTCCAGGCGGACGCGCTGGATGAGCAGGTTCCCGAAGTTGCGCGGGCCAGCCGCCGCGGACGCCGCGGCGTCGTTGTAGCCGGAGATCAGCCCGCAAAGCGCCACGCGCGCGCGAACGTTGAGCCGCCTTGAGCCGCCCGAAGACCGCCTCCATGATCTCCCCGCCGACGTTCTCGAAGTCGACGTCGATCCCGCCGGGCGTCGCGGCGTCCAGCTGCTCGCGCCAGTCCGGCGCGCGGTGGTCGACCGCGGCGTCGAACCCGAGCTCGCCGGTGAGCAGCGCGCACTTCTCCGGGCCGCCGGCGATTCCGACGACGCGCGCGCCCTGAATCCTTGCGAGCTGGCCGGCAACCGAGCCGACGGCGCCCGCGGCCGCCGACACGACGACGGTCTCGCCCGGCTGCGGCCGGCCGATGTCGAGCATGCCGACGTAGGCGGTGATCCCGGTCATCCCGAGCGCGCCGAGGAAGAGGCTCGGCGACGCGCCCGGGATCTCCGGTAGCGGCGTCATCGGCGCCGAGGCCGATGCGACGACGTACTCCTGCCAGCCGGTGCGGCCCTGGACGAGCTGCCCGACCCGGTAGTTCGGCGCGTTGGACGCGACGATCTCGCCCACGCCGCTCGCCCGCATGACCTCGCCGATCGCGACCGGCGGCAGGTACGTCGGCCTGTCGTCCAGCCACGCGCGGTTCGCCGGGTCGAGCGAGATCCACCGGGTGCGCACCAGCGCCTCCCCCGCGCCGATCCCGGGCACCGGCTCCTGCACGAGCTCGAACGTCCGCTCGTCGATCCGCCCGGCCGGGCGCTCGCGAAGCAGGAAGCGGCGGTTGACGTCGGACATGGTCGGGGGCCTCGGGGGTCGGGGGCGCGGGTCCGGCGAACCTACAGCCGGCGGCTCAGCAGAACACGTACCTGAACCGCGCGCCGTTGCACTAGCGCCGGAGCTTGATTCCCAGGTGAAGGAATCGGGGGCGGGCGCGACGCCTCGGCGCTTCCCGGAGATCGACGCCGGGCGCCAACGAGCCGGCACCCAGCCCTCCCTGCTTGGCGAATGAACGCTGCCGGTCGCCGTCGTGCCGGGTGCGACGACCTGCACGCGTGGCCGGCTCAGCAGCCCGTCGCGTCGCGCAGCGTCCGACACGCCTGCGCCATGCGCGCGGGCGAAAGCGCGGTGATGCGGCGCCGGAAGGCGGTGCGGGGGATGGTGTGCACGTTGTCGAAGTTGACCACGCACTCGGTGGGGACGCCGTCGTCGGCCGGGGTGAGCGCCAGCTCTGAGACGAGCCCCCGGCGGGTCCGCGTCAGCGCGGCGACGACCACCGATCCGATGCTGTCGGCGACCGGATCGCGGGTGAGCACGAGCACCGGCCAGCCGCCGCCGGGCGTGGCCGCGAACCACAGCTCACCGCGCTGCATCGTCCCAATCGGCCCAGTCCTCAGCCGGCCCCCAGTCGGCGATCTCC
>CAZEKK010000378.1:0-2566 GCA_964512905.1 uncultured Solirubrobacteraceae bacterium | reverse complement strand
ACGCCGGTGAGCACGTCCACGGTCGGATCGGCGAGCACCGCCACGGCGAGCAGCAGCTCCTCGATCTGCGGCCCCAGGCCGGCGATCCGCTCTCCGACGATCTCGTCCAGGCTCGCGGGGAGCGTGAGGGCCGGCGCCGGGGCCGACGCATCGGGAAGGACGCGCGCCAGCTCCAGGGCAAAGAACGGGTTGCCGCCCGACGTCTCGCGCACCCGGGCCAGCGCGCTGCGGTCCAGCGGGATGCCCGTGCGCGTGCGCAGCAGGCGGCTGAGCGCCCGGGGTTCGAGCGGACCGATCTGCTGCACGTCGGTGCGGTGCGGGTGGCGCAGCAGGGCGCTGTCGGCATTGAGGGCACCGTCCGCGCCCGGACGCCGCGTGACGACGAGTCCCACGCCCCGCGAGAGCCGGCGTGAGCAGAACTCCGCGACCCGCGCGGTCGGGCGGTCGAGCCACTGCGCGTCGTCGATGGCGACGACGACCGGGCCCGAGCGCGCGAGCTCGGACAGGACCGACACGGCGGCGGTCGAGACAGCGCGCTGGTCGACGCGTGCGGCGGCCCGGCCCGAGCGCAGCAGCGCCGCGCCGATCGCCTCCCGCTGCGGGTCGGGCAGCCCGTCCAGGACCTCGTCGTCGATCGTGGCGAAGAGGTCGGCCAGCGCCGCGTAGGCCAGGCGCGATTCGGACACCGTCGCCACGCACGACAGCACCCGGGCCTCGCGGTCATCCGCGGCGCCGACCGCCTCGCGGAGCAGCGTCGTCTTGCCGATGCCCGGCGCACCCTCGAACACCAGCACCGCCGACCCGTCGCTCAGCGCGTCCAGGAACTGCTCGATCGCCCGAAGCTGCTCGCCGCGACCAATGACCTCACCCGTCGGCACGCGCCAACTTTTTCAGACCGGCGGGCGGGTTTCGCGAATTTGCGATGGCGCGGCGCCGTGCTTACCGCACCGCGACCCGCAGGCGCCGCAGCGCCGCGTCGGCGTCGACCACGCCGCCGCTCACGGTCTTGCCCCGGAACGCGGCGGTGCGCCGGGCACCGGCGATGATCGCGGCCCGGACCTGCGCTGGCGTGGCGCGCGGCACAGCGCCGAAGAGGATGGTCGCGACGCCCGCCGCCGTGGGGGCGGCGAAGCTCGTCGCGCAGCCGGTCGGGCCGAAGCCGCCGCCGTTGGTCGTGGTCACGCTGTTCTCCACGGGCACGGCGACGTCGACGCTGCGCGGCCCGAGCGCGCCGCACGACGGGCGCCCGCGCGGATCGCTCGTCGTCACGCAGAGGACGTTCGGGAGGTTCAGCGTGCACGGCGCGCGGGCCTCGCCGTCGATGGTCGCCCCGGGCTCGGGCCCGGACGGGATCGCCACGAAGAGCGTGCGCTTCGCGCGGCGGATCGCGGCCGTGAATCCCGGCTCGGCGTCGCCCGCCAGCCAGCTCATGCTGACGACGCGGGCCCCGCGGGCGGCAGCCCAGGTGAACGCCGCGGCCTGGACGTACTGGTAGCACTGGTCGGCGTCCCAGCAGGTTCGCAGGGGCAGGAAGCGCGCGTTGGGCGCGACACCGGCGCCCCCGGCGCGGTTGTTCCAGGCCGCACCGAGCAGCCCGGCGACGGCGGTGCCGTGCCCGCTGCCGCCGGACGGGTCGGACGGGTCGCCGTCCGGCGCGAGGCCCCCCGGGGCGAGGGTGCCGATCAGGTCCCAGCCGCCGGTGCCGGCGGGGACGGTGCCCGGGTTCGCGACGCCGTCCGGGTTGGGCGCGGGAACCGCGTTGGGAAGCCGGTGAAGCCGCGGGCGCAGATCCGGGTGGCGCAGGTCGAGCCCGGTGTCGGCGACGAGCACCGGGACGTCGCGCAGCCGGCCGGCGCGCTGGACGGCGGCCGCGACGCGCATGAGCTTCAGCGGCTGCTGGGCGGCGGCCTGCGGGTCGGTCGGGCCGCGAGCGGCGGCGGCGCCCGGCAGGACCAGCAGGGTGCCGGCCGCCGCGAGCAGCGCCCCGCGCGCGGCCCCTCGGGCGCCCATCAGGCGGCGGGTCCGGCGGCCACGACGTCTTCCCCGGTGCCGGTCAGCTGCCAGTGGGTCTCCCACCGGCGCACGAGCCGCAGCTTGCGCAGGTCGCCCAGCGTGGCCTCGACCTCGGGCGCGCTCAGGCCGCTGTGCCCGGCGATCGCCGCAACCGTGTCGTCGCTGGGGTGCGCGGCCAGCGATCCGAGCACGGTGTGGGAGGAAGCGTTCATGGAACCCGCAGACGAGAGTACTCCCATCTGGCGACGGCGACGCACGCATCGGCACACGACCGCGCCGCGCGTCTACCCTAGATCCCCATGCGCCGCCCGGCCCTCATCGCCGCCGCGACCGCCGCCCTCGCGCTCGCCGCCGTGGCGCCCGCGCTCGCCGCCGCGCCCAAGACGACGCTCAACGACGTCGAGGACGAGGTGATGTGCACGATCTGTGGCGTCCCGCTGAACCTCGCGACCGACGCACCGCAGGCCAACCGCGAGCGGGCGTTCATCCGCGAACGGATCGCCGCCGGGGACTCGAAGGAGGAGATCAAGCGCGAGCTCGCCGACGAGTTCGG
>CAZEKK010000377.1:0-2567 GCA_964512905.1 uncultured Solirubrobacteraceae bacterium | reverse complement strand
ATCTAAGCTCCGGTCATGCCCTGGACCGAGACCGCGGCCGACGGCTTCACCGTCCGCCACGACACCCGGGACGCGGATGACGTCGGCGACGTCGTCGGCATCGTCGCGGGCACCCGCGCACGCCTGACGGAACTCTTCCCCCGCGACGTCGAGGGCGAGGTGGCGATCGTGGTCCACAACTCCGCGCTCGCGCTCAGCCTGGCCCAGCCGTACCTGCCGCTCGGCTGGCTGGCGACCGCCCCGGCGGCGCGCCGCTACCTCGCCGGCTGGTACGCCCGCGGCGAGATCCACGTGCTCGCGCCGCGCCTGCTGCGGGGGCGGGCGTCGGGGGTCGCCGGATCCGCCGAGTTCCTGCGCCTCGTGCCGGCGGCCATGTACGCCCACCTCGTCGTGGCCGCAAGCAACCCGGACCTGCCGCCGCCGTTCACGCCGGCCAGCTTCCTGCGGCTGCAGCGCTGGGCCTGGCTGGCCCACGGCGCGGCGCAGTTCTTCTCCGGGCAGACCGAGCACGTGCGTCCGGCCATCGGACGGCGTCTGCGCGAGGGCGGGCCGCCCGCCTTCCCGCCGGGCCCGCGCGATGCCTTCCTCCTCGGCGGATCGGTGTTCGACCTGCTGGCCCGCGAGGAGGGCGTCCGCGCGGCGGTCTCGCTCGCGACGCTGCCGCTGCCGTCCGAGGGCTCGGACGCCGCGATCTCGCGGGCGTTCCCCGGCCGCGCGATCCGCGACACCGAGGGGGTTTGGCGCGGCCACGTCGCGAGCCTGGCCGCGGCGGGCGCGGCCGCCGAACCCCCGGTCAGGCCAGGACGTCGGTCCCGAGCCACGCGATGAGCGCGATCAGCGCGGCCCCGCCGATCAGCACGGCGAGCAGGCGCTTCGGCGCCACGGGCGGCGCCCCCGCAACCGGGCCGGCCAGGTCGGTCTCCAGGAGAACATCGCGCGCAGTCTGGACGCCCGACGCTGGCACGAGCACGTCGCGCGGGCCGGCAGCGAGGAAGTCCGGCACGTCGAACCCCGCCGAGCGCCGCACCAGGCTCGGCACGCCTTCCTCGAGCAGGAGGCCCTGGATGAACTCGGCCTCGGCCTGGTTGCGGCCGCCGGCGACCCGGACGAGATCGCCCTCGGCGTACTGCGGCTTGATCTTGCGTGCGCGCTCGTGGCGGTCGTCCGCCGGGGCGCGGATCCCGTCGGCGCCGGCGTAGACGAGCGGCATGCCGCAGTCGGGGCAGAAGCGCTCGTCGAGCGGGTGGCTCGTCGCGCAGCGGGGGCAGGCGAGGGGCTCGGAGGCCACGTGTCCACTGTAGAGAAGGCGCCGCGCGGCGCCGCGCGCGCCGCCCTACGCGGCGATGTCGAGCGGAACTTCGTCGACTTGGGCGCGGTCGAGGATGCGAAACGCCCGCACCTCCGGATCGCCGTCCGCGATGCCGACGATGACGTACAGGGCGTCGGGATGGAAGGCGAGGTTGATGTCGGTCTGCGACGGCAGCGGGGCGCTGCGCGTGTGCGAGTGGTAGATCGCCCCGAGCTCGCAGCCGGCGTCGTCGATCGCCAGCTCGATGCGGAGCTGGTCCCGGGGGTCGATCTCGTAGCGCAGCGGGCTCGCGGCGGCGTTCTGCGCCGGATAGACGCGCACGGCCTCGCCGTCGCGGGAGGCGATCATCCCGCAGCACTCGTTCGGCGCATCCTCAAGCGCGTGGGCGATCATCTCGTCGACGAGGGCCTGGGCGATCCGCATCGGCGGCGAGGCTAGCAAGCAGCCCGCGGCCCCCGGCGCCGGACGCTACTGCGGCGTGCGGCCCGTGGTGATCTCGTCGCGGTCGTCGTCGCGGTCGTGGCCGCTGATCGAGTCCTTGAACTCCCGCATGCCCCTGCCGATCGAACGGCCCACCTCGGGCAGCTTCTTGGGGCCGAGCACGAGCAGGGCGATGATGAGGACGATCGCGAGTTCCATCGGGCCGACGTTAGGCATGCGCAGGTGCTCCTTCGTGGAAGCGGACGCGGCGGCGCCCGTCGCCCAAGAGTAGCGGCGCCCGTCACACGCGGGCGGCGGCGGTCACCACCAGACGGTGGAGTCGAGGTTGGCGATCTCGTCGACCGGCTTGGTGTAGATCCCCGACGACAGGTACTTCCAGCCGTCGTCGCAGACGATGAAGACGATGTTGCCCTCGTCCATCTCGCCAGCGATGCGGACGGCGATGGACGCGATGGCACCCGACGAGACGCCAGCGAAGACGCCCTCCTCGTCGAGCAGCTTGCGCGTCCAGATGATCGCGTCCCGGTTCGTGACGAAGATCTTGCGGTCGAGCACGGACAGGTCGATGATCGGCGGGATGAACCCGTCGTCGAGCGAGCGCAGGCCCTGCACGGGCTCGCCCTGCATCGGCTCGGCCGCGACGACCTTCACGCGGTCCCCGAGCTCCTCCTTGAGCCGGCGGCCGTTGCCCATCAGCGTGCCGCCGGTGCCGAGTCCGGCGACGAACGCCGACACCTCGTCGAGCTCCTCGAGGATCTCGAGCGCGGTCCCGTTGTAGTGCGCGAGCGGGTTCGCCTCGTTGCCGTACTGGTAGGGC
>CAZEKK010000376.1:0-2582 GCA_964512905.1 uncultured Solirubrobacteraceae bacterium | reverse complement strand
GCGAGCAGGACGCGGCGCGTCTCCGGATCGAAGTCGGCGCCGTCGAAGGTGCGCGGGTTGAACAGGGCGGTCGGCGCGGTGGATCCGGCGACGGAGGATCCGGTCAGGGCGGGCGTCTGGGTCATGGCGCCAGCGTAGTCCACGGCCGGCGCGGCGGGCTACCCGAGCGCGTTGTCGAGCGCCAGCAGCAGGGCGAAGCCGCCCATCGCGGCGAGCGTGGCCAGCCGCTCGTTGCCGTGCCCCTCGGCCTCGGGCACCAGCTCGTCGATGACGACGTAGAGCATCGCGCCAGCGGCGAACCCCAGCGCCCAGGGCAGCAGCGGCCCGATGAGCTCGACGGCGAAGAAGGCCAGGAAGGCAGCGGGCGGCTCGACCAGGCCCGTCGCGCCCGCGACCGCGGTGGCGCGCCCACGCGAGGTGCCCATCGCGATCAGCGGCGCGCCGGCGGCGAACCCTTCGGGAACGTTCTGGATGCCGATCGCGAGCGCGAGCGGAATCCCCAGATCGGGTCCGCCTGCCGCGAACGCGACGCCGACGGCCATGCCCTCCGGGATGTTGTGGATGGTGAGCGCGCTCAGCAGCATCGAGGCCCGGCGGCCCGCCTCGACCTGCTCCAGGGGCACGTGGCCGCGTTCCCCGAACTCGGCGTGCGCGTGCGGCACCAGGACGTCGAGCAGCAGGAGGAAGGCCGTCCCGAGGAGGAACCCGCCGACGACCTCGACCCAGCTGCCCGCGTCGAGCCCGGGCACGATGAGGCTGAACGACACCGCCGCCGCCATGACGCCGGCGGTGAAGCCGAGCAGGCTGTCGAGCAGGCGCCGGGCCGGGGGGCGGCGGAAGACGAGCAGCCCGAGCGCGCCGAGCGCGGTCCCCATTCCCGAGGCGATGATCCAGAGGGCCGACTGCCAGGTCATGCCCGGGACGCTATCCCGCCGGGTTCAGCGCAGGTCCAGCCGCCGCAGCTTCGCCCGCGGCACGCGGGAGAGCTCGAGCAGCAGCTGCGTGAACGAGACCGCCTCGGCGCGCATCCGCGCGACGTCGAGCTTGTCGACCGTCGGGATGCCCCAGTTGAGCAGGTAGGTCGGCCCGGTGATGTAGTTGGTCGTGGGGATCCCGGCGCGCGCCCACAGTGCGTTGCCCTCGGCGGGCCACGTGCCGCCGTCGGGGCTCTTCGGATCCTTCAGGTAGGGCTTCAGGACGCTGCTGGGCGCCGCCTTCGCGCGCGTCAGCGAACGGTAGGAGGCGTTGACCAGGGGGCTGCTCGCCGGGCAGAAGAACGTTCCCGGCTCGGGCCGGCCGGTCAGCTTCGTGCGCCCGGTGGGCTGCGGCATCCACTCGCGCGCGCCGAGATGCTCGAGCGTCACGGCGCCGGCGGTCCGGCGGATCGTCCCGGCCTTGTGCCGCGCGATCCACGCGTGGACGCCGGCGCCGCCGACGAAGTGCCCGCTGGTCAGCAGCACCAGGATCGTCCGCGGGAGGCTGCCCCGCGGGAGGCGCGCGAGGTACTGGCTCATCGCGACGATCGCGTCGGGCCCGTTGTCCTCGATCGCGTTGGGGCCGTCGGTGTGCGAGTGCAGCAGCATGAGCTCGCTGGACGCCCCGGGGATGACCCCGACGAGGTTCCGGGTCGTGACCTGCTTGACGGTCGCCGGAAGCGTCAGGCGGACGCGGCTGCCGCCCGCGGCGGCCTGGCGCAGCTTCGCCCCCACGGTCCGGTCGACGTACAGCGCGGGGACCTTCTGGATGCGGCCGTTGTACGGGTAGTACGTCCCGTGCGCCGCGTCGGCGGGCAGGTCCAGGACGGCGACCATGCCCGCGGCGCCAGCGGTGCCGAGCGCCTCGAGCGCGTCGACCACCGCCTGCTGCCCGAGCCACGGCCGGTCGTAGGGCGCCTTCGGGTCGAAGACCCCCTTCGGGTCGTAGGTCTTGTACCCGACCGCGGTGAACGTGCCGAAGGGCACGCCCGCCGGCGGGACGTCGAACAGCGCGATCTTCCCGCGCAGCGAGCCGGCCGGCGGCGGGTTCGCCGGGTCGTAGGCGACCAGCTCGCCGGTCACGCCCTGCGCCGGGGTGGCGCCCGAGTAGGGGACGTAGGAGGCGGTGCGCGCCCGGCCCGCACCGAGCCCGTCGAGCACGGCAAGCGACCAGCTGCCCTGCCGGACGCTCCAGCGCCGCAGCGGCACTGGCTCGAAGGCCACCTGACCGACCCCGGCGCGCTCGAGCCGGTCGCGCAGGCGGTCGACGTAGCGCTCGTGCTCCGGAGTGCCGGTGGCCCGCAGGCCGACGGCGTCCAGCTCGCGCTGCCACGCGAGGAGCTGGCTGGCCGACAGGAACTGGCGCGCGTCGACGGCGCGGGCCGCCGCCGGGCCGAGGCGTGCGGTCGGCCATCGCGGCACGGCGCCAAGTGCGGCGAACGGGTCCAGGACGGAGTCGACGACGCCCGCCGCGACGGCGGCGCCGCCGAGTTCCAGCAGCCGGCGGCGAGTGATCTCGGGGCTGCGTGAGCGGGTGTCCATCGCGGCGTCCTCCTCTGGGGCGGCCCCCCGCGTGGCCTGCTGCCCGCATTGAAGGCGAGCGGGCGC
>CAZEKK010000375.1:0-2636 GCA_964512905.1 uncultured Solirubrobacteraceae bacterium | reverse complement strand
GGTGGCCATGTTGTCGCGCAGGTAGTCGAAGCCGAACTCCGAGTTGGTCCCGTAGGTGACGTCGGCGGCGTAGGCGACGTGCTTGTCCTCGTAGGACTGCATGTTCTGCAGGATCCCGATGTCGAGGCCGAGCGCCGTGTAGATGGGGCTCATCCACTCGGCGTCGCGACGGGCGAGGTAGTCGTTGACGGTCACGACGTGGACGCCCTTCCCGCCGAGTGCGTTCAGGACGACGGCCAAGGTGGCCGTCAGCGTTTTTCCCTCGCCGGTTCGCATCTCGGCGATCGCGCCGTCGTGGAGCACCATGCCGCCGATCATCTGCACGTCGAAGTGGCGCATCCCCATCGTGCGCTTCCCGGCCTCGCGGGTCAGCGCGAAGCTCTCGTAGAGGAGGTCGTCGAGGGGCTCGCCGTTCGCCGCGCGCTCGCGCAGCGCATCGGCGTGCTCGCGCAGCTCGGCGTCGTCCAGCAGCTCCATTTCGGGCTCGTAGGCGTTGATGCGGTCGACGCGCTTGGCGTAGTCCTTGTACCGCTTCGCCTCGCCCACGCGCAGGGCGCGATCGAGAATCGACATGCGGGCTAGCGTAGCAGCGGTCCCGCCGCAGACCGGACGCCCGCGGGCCGCCTCGCGGGCGGTCCGCGGCCCAGTCGCGGGCGGGTGGCTACACGACCGGTTCGGCGCCCGGCTCCGAGGCCGCGGCGCGGGCCTCCCGGCGTCCGCGCAGCTTCTCGCGGTGGCGCTTGACCTGGCGGGCGAGGTCGTCGGCGCACTTGTTGATCGAGGCGGTGATGTCTGGCGACGCGTCCTGCGCGCGCAGCGTCACGCCCTTGAGGTGGAGCGTCGCGGCGGCGACGTGGGCGTCCGGAATCGCGGGGTTGCGCTCCTGGCGCACCTCGATATCCAGCTCCGCGAGGGGGGACACCTGCCTCGCGATCGCTGCGAACCGCTTTTCGACGTGGGCGCGTAGATCGTCGGTGACTGCTGCGTTGCGCCCCGTGACCGAAATCCGCATCCGAGCACTCCTCTCGATCGAGCCGGCAGGTGCACCACATGCTACGCCCGGCGCTGCCGGTTGTCAGCCGTGGCTCCCCGCAGCGTACGGGCGTAGGCGACCGCGACGACCGATCCGCACCCCGCGGCGCGCAGCGCCCGGGCGCAGGCGTCCAGCGTCGCGCCAGTGGTGTGGACGTCGTCCACGAGCAGCACGGCGGCCGGCGGCCGGCCCCGCACGGCGATGGGGAGGCGGCCGGGGGCGAGGCGCTCGCTGCGGGGCGCCTCCTGCTGCGGCCCCCGATCGCCGCTGCGGACCAGGCAGCGGGCGACCGGCAGGCCCGCGCGGCGCGCGAGGGCGGTCGCGATCACGTTGGCCTGATCGAAGCCGCGCGCCCGCGCCCGGCCCGGATGGCCTGGCACGGGCACGACGGTCCGGTCGGCGATCAGGCCGTCCGGCACGGTCGCCGCGATCTGGGCCGCCATGACGGGCGCCAGGGCGGTCGCGCCATCGAACTTCAACGCGGCCACGACCGCCCGAGCGGCGCCCGCGTAGGCCAGCGGCGCCCAGGCAGCCTCGACCGCCGTCCCCGCCGCCGGGCAGGGCGCGCATGGCGACGGGAGCCCGCACCGGCCGCAGCGGGCGCCCCGCAGCCAGGGCAGATCCGCCCGACACAGGCCACAGAGCGCCTCGTCGCCGCGCACCAGCGCGACGCGGCAGACCGTGCACGCCGGCGGAGCGACGAGCGCCACGAGTTCCCCGAGCAGCCGCGTCGCCATGCGGCCCATCGTCCCGCCGCTCGAGTGCCGGCGCTACGCGCGACTGACACAATCGCGCGCAGGAATGCCCGAGGCATCGTGGAGCCCTGTGCTGGCCGCCGCGACGGACACGTCGTGGAGCCCCGACCCGGTCGTGATCGCGGCACTGCTCGCCGTGACCGGCGTCTATGTCGTGCGCTGGCGCCACGTGCGAAGCGCCGAGGGCGCCCGCGCGGCCGGCGCTTGGCGGCTGGCCGCATTCCTTGGCGGCATCGCGGTCTTCGTGGGCGCCTTGCTCTCCCCGATCGACACCCTCGGGCACCAGATGGCCTCCGCCCACATGGTCCAGCACGTCCTGCTGCTCGACCTCGCACCGGTGCTGATGCTGCTCGGCTTCACGAAGGCGATCCTGCGGCCCGCGACCCGCCGCCTGCACCGCATCGAGCGGCAGGCCGGCTTCTTCGCCCACCCCGCCTTCGCCGTGATCCTCTACTCGGGCGCCATGTGGCTGTGGCACGTCCCGGCGCTCTACGACGCGGCGCTGGCCAACGACGCGATCCACGTGCTCGAGCACACATTCTTCGTCGCCGCGGGATTCCTCTACTGGTGGTACCTGCTCTCCCCCATTCGGTCGCGGCAGCGCCTCGAGGGCCTCGGCCCGATCGTCTACATGGCAACGACGAAGCTGGCGGTGGGGATGCTCGGGATCCTGCTCACCTTCGCACCCGTCGTCCTCTACGACTACTCGACGGGCCATCTCGGCCTCACGCCGCTCGAGGACCAGAACGTCGCGGGGCTCATCATGGCGCTCGAACAGTCGATCGTCATGGGGATCGCGCTCGCGTGGCTGTTCGCGCGAGCGCTGATCGAGGACGAGCAGCGCAGCC
>CAZEKK010000374.1:0-2641 GCA_964512905.1 uncultured Solirubrobacteraceae bacterium | reverse complement strand
GCCAAGATCCTCTTCGTCAAGGAAGACGGCGACTGGAAGCTCGACACCGACACGAAGGTCAGCTGAGCGGCCCGCTCGCGGCAGCGGCGCTGCCGCAGGCGGGATCTGCACGTCGCTTTCGCTGGGCGGGCCGGTCCTTTCAGGAGGCGCCGATCAGTACCCCGGGAACGGCGGCCCGCTTGCCGCCGGGTTGTGCCCCGGCATTCCGCCGTAGGAGTGGATGAGCGGCAGCCAGCGCTTGATGAACCCCTGGAACCGCAGGGCGGCGCGGTACAGCGGCGAACCGACGCCGCCCCACTTCAGCTTCGCCGCCCGACCGTAGACGAGCGCGAACTGGACGCCGATCTCCTGGTATCGGCACCAGGATGGCCACTCGCGCAGGTTCACGCTCCACAGCTCGTTGCGAAGGCGGTGCTCCTGGTCGGCCTTCGGCGTGCCGGGGCTGTAGCCGCCCAGCGCGTCGAGCTCGGCGCCGACGCGATTCGCCTCCTCGGCCATCGGCCCCAGGACGTCATGGAGGCGAAGCTGCTCCTGAATCCTCGCATCGACCCAGGCGACCGCGGCCTTCTGGGACTTCGGGTAGCGCAGCGGCTGCGAGGTCGGGCAGAACGCCGGACCCTCGCCGACGCAGAGGTCGCGCAGGCTGTAGAAGACCACGCCCGCCGAGCCGCTCTCCGTCGCGCCGCCGATCGCGACGGTCACCGTCGTGCCGACGTCTCGGATCTGCGGCACGCTTAGCTCTTGGCCGGCGGGGCAGCGGCACGCGCCGCCGACGCACAGCCAGGCCTCGCCGTCCGCGCCGACCTTGACGTCCTGCTTCCCGTCGGTCAGCCGCACCCGGCCCTTGAAGTTCTCGACCTTCGCGACCACCTGGTCCAGCGGCGGGGCGAGCCGGAACAGCCGATTCGCATACGGGGGCGCCGACAGGAGGGCGTCGGCGGTCACGGGAGGGGCCGGGGTCGGCGCCACGGCGGCCGGAACCGCCACCGGCGCCGCCGTGGTCCAGGCCGGGCCGGCGCTCGCGAGGCGGGCGTAGCTGGGCGCCCAGGCATCGAGGAAGGCGTCGCTGGTGCCGCCGGCGAGACGGAAGGCCCGGTCGTTCTCGTACTCCCGGGCGGCGGCGAGCGTCTGCGCCCACGACGGGCCGTTCGTCTCGGCGAGGCGCCCCCAGAAGTAGGCCGCGGCATGGGCCAGGCCGAAGAGCGGCAGGTCGCCGGCGAAGTACGCCTCGGGCTCCGACGACACCTCCGCAAGCCTGACCGGGGCCACCTGGGACGCCGCCCATTCAGCGCCGCCCTCGATCACCCACGTCCCGTCCTCCCGCGACCACCGGGTCGGGGCCGCGTCGAACTGGACGCAGTGGAAGACCTCGTGCGCCACCGTGTTGGCGACGTACGCGGACGAGGCCGAACCGTGGTCGGCGCGGCTGATGCGGATCCGGCACGTGACCGCGTTCGTGTAGGTGAGCTCGCCGCCCGCGTCGACCGGCAGCGCGTCCGCGGCCGCGCCGCCGGCGTGCTCCCGCGCCAGGGACGGCACCCACCCCGCCTGGATCTCCAGGCGCAGCGCATGCCCGGTCCGCTGCCGGAACTCCTCGGCGAACCCGTCGGCCATCGCCTCGAGGCGCGCGTCGCGCCTGAGCCCCGCAGGCGGCCCCGAGGCACGCGCGGAGCCCGGGAGGGCAACGCCGAGCCGCCCGCCGATCGCGGCCCGCTGGGCCGGCGACAGCGAGCGCAGGTGCCGTGCAATCCAGGCGAGGGCGACGGTCCCGTCGGGGCCATCGCCGGCCGGGCCGGCGGGCACCGCCACGCCGGGGATCGGCCCGTAGGACAGCGCGAAGGCGGCCAGCGCGGTCCGGCGCGAGACCCGCCCCGACGGGCCGACGTCGTGCAGGACGCGGTCCCAGGCCGAGCGGTCGGCCGCCCTCCGGGCCCGCGCAGCCAGCAGGCGGGCCCACGTCGCCGCCGCGGCGCGGGCGTTGCGGTCGGTCCGCGTCAGGCGCACGGCCGCGGCGGCGCGACCGTCGGCGGCGACGGCGACCACCCCGGCACGGGTGCGGAGCAGACGGACCGTCCGGGGGTGCCCGGGCGCACGCGTCCCGGCGGCGGTCACCGCCCGCCGCAGCAGCCGGGCCACCGCATCGGTCCGCACGACCCCGACGCTGGAGTTCACGCGGACCCCTCGGCGCGCCAGCGTCGACCCGGCCAGCTCCGCGCCGGACAGGACGGCGCGGCCGCGGGCCCCCAGCGCCGAGCGCAGCAGCGTCCGGCTCGCCGCGGCGCCCCCGGACACCGGACGCAGGCCGGGGGCGTCTGCAGCGCGCAGGGGCGCGGGGGCGGCGATGGCCGGGGCCGGGCTGCCGAGCACCAGCAGCGCAGCGAGCGCGGCCATTGCGGCAAGAGTCGAGGGGAGAGCCGCGGCGAGCGTCGGGTGCTGGTGATCACGGGTGCGCATGTCGTCAGTAGTCGGTTCAGGCCCGCCACAACCACAGCGGCGCCCGGAATCCACCACAACGCGGCCGCCAGGAGATCGTTGGCCGCGTGCGACCGCGACCTCGGCGCCGGCTACCGGATGTACACCGGCGTGCCGATGCTGACCCGCCGGTAGAGGTTGATCACGTCGGGCACCCGCATGCGGATGC
>CAZEKK010000373.1:0-2645 GCA_964512905.1 uncultured Solirubrobacteraceae bacterium | reverse complement strand
CTTCGTCTTCCAGGCGTTCAACCTGCTGCCGGTGCTGACCGCCGAGGAGAACATCACGCTGCCGCTGTCGATCGCGGGGGCCGACCCCGAACCCGCGTGGCTCGAGACCCTGATCGACGCGGTGCGCCTCGGTGACCGCCGCACGCACCGCCCCGCCGAGCTCTCGGGCGGCCAGCAGCAGCGGGTTGCCGTCGCGCGCTCGCTCCTGCCTCGACCGGCCGTCGTCTTCGCCGACGAACCGACCGGGAACCTCGACTCGGCCTCGTCCCACGAGGTGCTTGCGCTCCTGCGCCGCGCGGTGGACGAGTTCGGCCAGACGGTCGTGATGGTCACCCACGACGCCGGCGCCGCCGCGATCGCGGACCGGACGATCTTCCTCGCCGACGGGCGCGTCGTCCGCGACGCCGGGCACATGGACGCCGAGGAGATCCTCGACGCGCTCAAGGCGGTGTCGTCCTGATGTTCGGCCTCGACGACCGCCGGTCGGCCCAGGTCCTCGCCGCCGGCCGGGTGGCGATCGGCGCGGCGCTCGTCGTCGTGCCGGAGCGGATCGGGGCCTCCTGGGTCGGCCCGGATGCCGGCAGTGCGGGCACGCAGGTCTTCGCGCGGGCGCTCGGCGTGCGCGACGTGGCGCTGGGGACCGGCGCGCTGGTCGCGCTGCGGGAGGGCGACCCCGTGAAGCGCTGGCTGGCGCTGAGCGCCATGTGCGACGCGGTCGACTTCGGCGCGACCCTCGCCGCGCCGGGCATCCCCATGCGGGGCAAGCTGGCGACGGCGGCGATCGCCGGCGCCGCGCTGGTCGCCGGCGTGCGGCTGACGCGGTCGCTTGACTGAGAGCCCGCCCCAGTCAGAACCGGGTCGTGCGGTCGCCCGCGCGCTGGCCGCCGGACTCGCCGTCGCGGTGTTCATCACCCCTGGGGGGCTCTTCGCCGGCTGCGGCGGGGGCGACGGCTCCGCACCGACGCCGACCGAGCGGGCGCTCTCGTACTTTCCGGCGACGGCGCCGGTTGTGGCGCTGGTCGACACCGCGTCAGACGGTCCGTCGGCCGGGGCGCTCCGAGTCCTGGGGCGGCTGCCGGGGGGCAGCGCCCGCGTGGCGGCGCTGCGGGCACTGGCCGCGCGCCTCGGGCTCGCGGCCGGGCCGCGGACCGCGGCGCTGCTCGGCAACCCGATCGCGGTTGGGGCGCCGTCGCCAGCCGCCGCGGCGCGCGGCCGGTTCGTCGCGGCGACGGTCGTCCGCGACGAGGACGCCTTGGAGGACGCGCTCGCCCAGGCGGTCGCGCTGCGGCCCGCGGGCGAGCAGGACGGCGCGCGGCTCTACCGCGGCCCCGGGGCGGTCGTCGCGGCCGACGGGACGACGGTCGTGGCTGCGTCCACCGTGGCCGACCTGCGGCGGGCGCTCGCCGTCCACGCGCGCGGCGGCGGCCTGGACGCCGGCCGCGTCGCGGCGTCGCTGCGCGGCCTGGGGCGCGGAGCGGTCCGCATCTACGGCAGCGCGGCGGCGTTCGTGGGTGCGACGGTCCCCGGGGCCCGCGCCGTGCCGTGGGTCCGGGCGCTGCGGACCTTCGGCCTCTCGGTCCGGGCGTCGGCGCGAGCGGTTGCGGTCGACGGCCGGCTGCGGACCGACCCGCGCGGCCTGGCCCCGGGCGACGTGCCGATCGCGCCCGGGGCCGCACCGCCGCAGGTCGCCGCCGGGACGCCGCTCGTCGGCGGCCTGCGCGATCCCGCTCACACGGTTCGGTTCGCGCTGTCGGCCCTCAGCCTGGTGGACCCAAACCGCGCCCAGCGCCTCGATGTCGGAGCGACCGGGCTGGCGCTGGCGACCGGCGTGGGCCTCGACGCGGACGTGATCGGCCAGTTCACCGAGTCGGCCACGCTGCGGATCGGTCCGGGCGGCGCGGTCGTGCGAGCCCAGGCGGCAGATCCGGACGCACTGGCGGCGTCCCTGCGCAAGCTCGGGCCGTACGTGCCGCGGATCCTGGCCGAGGCCGGAATCGCGGGCG
This sequence comes from uncultured Solirubrobacteraceae bacterium, assembly GCA_964512905.1. GTDB lineage: Bacteria > Actinomycetota > Thermoleophilia > Solirubrobacterales > Solirubrobacteraceae > CANJIV01. The sequence goes on along the minus strand of CAZEKK010000373.1, from coordinate 642 downwards.
CGACCGTGCGGCCCGCGGGCCAGTCGGGCTTCAGCACCGTCGTCGTCGGCGGGCGGTCGATCGGGTCGTTCGGGGTGGCGCAGGACAGCTTCGTGGCCGGGACGACCGGTCCCGCGGGGCTGATCGCCGCGCTGCGGGCCCCGCTGGAGCGGCTGGCCGGCACGCGCGGAGCGGCGGCGGGGACGCTGGACCCGCGCCTCGCGGTCGAGGCCGTCGAGTTCGTGCTCGGCGGGCGCTTCGGCGATCTGCGCGGCGTGGCCGGCGGGCTCGGGGCCGCCACCGCGTGGGCGCAGGCCTCGCGCACGGAGGTCCGCTTCCGGCTGGTCGCGCCGCTGCGGTAGCGTCGCCGGCGATGACCCCGAGCGCGACCGACGCCGCCGCGGGGCGGCCCGCATCCGGCGGCGCCGCGGTGCGCGAGATCCTGCCGCCCGAGACCGGCCGGGCGTGGGCGGCGATGCGCGCCCTGCGGACCGCGTGGGGCGACCGGGACGCGTTCGTCGCCCGGGTCGACGAGGTGCAGCGGCCGGAGGGCTACCGCCTCGCCGGCGTCTTCGCGAACGCCGAAGCGGAGTCCGCGGATGCCGCGGCAGAGCCCGCGGACGCCAGAGCCGCGCCCGGGGACGGCGGCGACGCGGGCACGGC
>CAZEKK010000372.1:0-2646 GCA_964512905.1 uncultured Solirubrobacteraceae bacterium | reverse complement strand
CCGCCCGCGCCGTGCTGGCCGACCTCGTCCTGCGCGGCGCCGCGATCACCGAGGTTGGCGGGCGGGCGCGCGAGGTCGAGGCGCTCGGCTTCGCCGGGGTCGGCGTGACCGAGACCAACGGCAATCCGTTCCTCGCCGCCGCACAGGCCGCCCAGGCGACGTCGAGGTCCCGGGTCGCTACCGCGATCGCGCTGGCGTTCCCGCGGACGCCGATGGACGTCGCCTACACGGCGTGGGATCTGCAGGCGTTGTCCGGCGGGCGCTTCGCGCTCGGGCTCGGCACCCAGGTGCGCGCGCACATCGAGCGCCGCTACGGCGCGGTGTGGTCGCACCCGGCGGCCCGGATGCGCGAGTACGTGCTCGCCCTGCGCGCGATCTGGGACGCGTGGGAGTCCGGCGGGGATCTGGACTTCGAGGGCGACTTCTACCGGCACACCCTGATGCCGCCGAACTTCCGCCCGCCCCCGGCCGGCCATCCGCGGCCGCCGGTCCTGCTCGCCGCGGTGCGCGAGCGGATGACCGAGGTCGCCGGCGAGATCGCCGACGGGCTGCTCGGCCATGCGTTCAGCACCCCGGAGGTCCTGCGCGAGGTCACCGTGCCCGCGCTCGAGCGCGGCCTCGAGCGCGCCGGCCGCGCACGGCAGGACATCGAGGTGACGGTGTCGGTCTTCGTGGCGCCGTCCGACGAGGAGTGGGAGGCCTGCCGGCGGCGCGTGGCCTTCTACGGATCGACGCCCGGGTACCGGCACGTGCTCGACCACCACGGCCTCGGGGCGCTGCACGAGGCGCTGCACGCCCGCTCCCGGTCCGGTGAGTGGGCGGCGATGCCGGCGCTCGTCGACGACGACGCGCTGGCGCTCTTCGCCGTGCGCGGGGACGGCCCGGCGGCGCTTGCCGCCGCCGTCCGCGAGCGCGTGGCCGGCGTGGCCGACCGGGTCGCGCTGGTCAGCGAGATCGCCGGTGCTGCTGCCCTGGCGCCGGTGGCGGCGGCGCTCTAGGGGCGGCGCGAGACGGTCGCCCGGCAGCGCGCCGCGGCGGCTACGCCGCCGCGTAGGGGTGGTCCGGCGCGCGGCCCTGGAACGAGAGGATCCGGGGGTTCTGGATCCTGCCGGCGCGGATCTCGATCGCGCGGCGGATCGTGTCGTCCGCCTCCCAGGCGTCCGGCCCGGCCATGACGACGGGCAGGTACTCGAGCAGCGCCTCGCTGTTGACCCAGGTGGCGGAGTTCCACAGGTACGACGGGCTGTGGTCGACGGCGTAGTAGTGCAGGCCCGGCCCGACGGTGAGCATCGGCTCCGCGAAGGACGTCGGGCGCGCCCATTCGAACCCCATGCCCTCGTCGCAGGAGACGTCGATGACGAGCGACCCGGGCGCGAAGCGGTCGAGGTCCTCGTTCATCGCGAACATCAGCGGCGCGTCGGTGTCCTGCAGGACGCAGTTGACGACGATGTCGTGCTCGGCGAGGACGCGGGCGAGCGGGCCTGGCTGCGGCGCCTCGAGGTCGAGCGTCTGGTCGGGGCGATCGGGATCGCGCTCGAAGTGCCGCATCCGCACGGCGTGCGGCGGCGCGCTCACCGCGGTCACGCTGCGCTGGGTCAGCACCGTCACGTCGTGGATGTCCAGCGCCGCGAGGCCTGCGACGGCGCCGCGCGCAGTGGAGCCGAAGCTGATCACCGCGGCGCTGAGGTGGCGGCCGTACTCACCGGTCGTGCCGAGCAGCTGCAGCGCGTGCAGCACCGAGCAGTAGCCGGCCATCTCGTTGTTGAGGTGAAAGACGTGGACGCCGAAGCTCCCGTCGCGGTTCCAGTGGTTCATCCCCTCCCAGGCGATGAGGGTCAGCTCGCGGTCGATCGCCGCCTGGGTCATGCGACGGTCCTGCACGCAGTGCACCCAGCCCCAGACGACCTGCCCGGGCCGCAGCGCGTCGAGATCGTCCGCCAGCGGCTTGGGCAGCACGACCACATCGCTGCCGTCGAGGAGATCCTCCCGCGACGCCAGGCCGGCGACCAGCGGCGCGAGCTGCTCGTCGCCGATCCCGAACCGCTCGCCGTAGCCGCGCTCGAGGACCATGCGCCGGCGCAGCCCCGCATCGATGCGCTCGAGGTGCGCCGGGTGGATCGCCAGCCGGCGCTCGTGCTGCTTGCGCGACGTCCCGACGACGCCGATGGTGAGCTCGCCCATGCGGGCGAGTCTATGAGCGGCGGCGCCGACGCGCGGCTCCGCCGCCCCGCGCCGGGCCGGCCCGCGCCCGTCCGGCGCCCAGGGTCAGCGCCTGACCTGGAAGCGCGCCGAGCGGACGGCCGCGCCCGTCTTGCCCGCCGAGGTGCGGGCGGTCGCGGCCAGCCGGTAGGTGCCGGGGGCCAGCTTGCGGCCGGAGAGGCGGCCGGTGAAGCGCAGGCGGTTGGTGCCCGTCCTGCCGGCGTGGCTGAAGCTGCCGCGGAGCTTGACGTAGCGGGTGCACGCCCGGCCGCGGCGGTTGCGCGGCGTCCGGGCGACGCAGCGCGTGCCGCTGCGGATGCCCGGATACGCCCGCTCGACCGTGAACGTCGTCTTGGCGGCGGCGGACAGCTTGTAGCTGACGGTCGTCCCCACGGCGACGGCGACGCTGCCGCCCCGGCTGGCGGCCCGGAACGTGGTGGGAGACAG
>CAZEKK010000371.1:0-2695 GCA_964512905.1 uncultured Solirubrobacteraceae bacterium | reverse complement strand
GACGCGTGGCACACCCGCTCGGCCCGGGCGGCCCGCGACGGCTGGCTCGCGCTCGAGCAGGACGCCGGCGAGACCCTGCTCGTCCCGAGCGGCGTCGCGTGGTTCGACCGCGGCGGCGATCCCTGGGTCGCGCGGGCCGAGGCGCTCCTCCGCGAGGCCGGTGTGCCCGCCGTGCGCCTGAACCCGGCGGCGGCCGCCGACCTGTTCCCGTCGCTCGAGACCGCGGACCTCGCCTCGGTCCTGTTCGAGCCCGAGGCGGGGACGCTCAAGGCGCGGGCCGCCGTGCGCGCCCTGGTGGGCCGCGCCTGCGCCCGCGGCGCCCGCCTCGTCGTCGCCCGAGCGATCCCGCGCAGCGGGCGGGCGGTGCTCGACGACGGCACCGCGCTGGCCGCCGATCGGACGATCTGGGCCTGCGGCCCGTGGCTCGGCGGCCTCTTCCCCGAGGCGGCGCCGGTGCGGTCGACGCGCCAGGATCTCTTCTGGTGGGGCGCCCCGGCGGGCTGGGACGCGGAGCACGTGCCGGCTTGGGTCGACATCGCAACGCTCGCCTACGGGATCGGCGACGTCGACGGCGGCGGCGTCAAGGCGGTCGTCGAGGAGATCGGCGAGGTGTTCGACCCGCACGCCGGCGACCGCGCGTCCTCGGCCCGGATCGAGACGCTGACCCGTGACGCGCTCGCGGCCCGGTTCCCCGCCCTGGCCGCAGCGCCGGTGGTCGCCCGGCGCGTGCTGCCCTACGAGTCCACGCCCGACCGGCGCTTCATCCTGGGGCCGCTGCCCACAGACGACTCCGTCTGGCTGGCCGGGGGCGGGTCGGGCCACGGCTTCAAGCACGGCCCAGCGATCGGCGCCCTGGTCGCCGACTGGCTCGAGGGCCGGGGGGTGCCCGATCCGCGGTTCGCGCCCGGCCCGCGCGCGGGCGGGCCGCCCGCCGGAGCCCTCGGCCCGGCCGGCTGACCAGCACGGCGGCGGGCGAGGTGCGGGCCGACCCGCCGGGCTACTCTCCCCGCGTGGCCGCTCCCGTCGTGACGTTCCTCTCGGACTACGGCCTCGACGACGAGTTCGTCGGGGTGGTCCACGGCGTCATCGCGCGGGGCTGCCCGGACGCCCGCATCATCGACCTCACCCACGGGATCCGCCGCCACGACGTCCTCGCCGGGGCGCTGGCCCTGCGATCCGCCCTGCCCTACGTGCCCGCGGGGGTGCATCTGGCGGTCGTGGACCCCGAGGTCGGCGGCGACCGGCGGGCGGTCGCCGTCCGCTGCGCCGAGGAGGACCGGCTGCTCGTGGGGCCGGACAACGGCCTGCTCTCGCTCGCCGCCGCGGTGTTCGGCGGCCCCGTCCAGGCCGCCGAGATCAGCCGCTCGCCGTGGCGACTGGAGCCGGTCGCGGCCACGTTCCACGGGCGCGACCTCTTCGCGGCGGTGGCCGCCCGCCTCGCCGGCGGCGGGCCGCTCGAGGAGGCCGGGGAGCCGCTCGATCCCGACGACCTCACGGGCCTGCACCTGCCGCTCCCCCGGGTTCGGGAGGGCGCCCTCGCCGCCACGGTCCTCGCCGTGGACCGCTTCGGCAACGCGCTGCTCAACGCCGGCCACGACGCCGCTGCGGCGGCGGGGCTGCGGCTGGGACGGGGCGTGACGGTCACGTCCGGGGGCCACGCTGCGCCAGCCCAGTACGCGTGGACGTTCGCCGACGTCCCCGCCGGAACTCCGCTCCTCTACGAGGACGCCACCCGCACGCTGGCCCTCGCGGTCAACCGCGGCAGCGCGGCGTCCGAGCTCGGGCTCGCGCCCGGCAGCGACGTGCAGATCGAGCCCGCCGGATGACCGTGCCGCCGCCGCCGCTCGGCACGCCGCGCCTGCACCTGCGCCAGGCGGCCTCGACCAACGACACCGCCCGCGATCTCGCCGCCGCCGGCGCGCCGCACGGCACGCTGGTGACCGCCGACGAGCAGACCGCCGGTCGCGGCCGCCAGGGCCGCACGTGGACCGCACCGCGCGGCCGGGCGCTGCTGATGTCCGTGGTGGTCCGCGATCCGCCGGCACTGCTGCCGCTGGCCGCGGGAGCGGCGGTGGCCGAGGCGGTCGGGACCCGCGCCACCGTGAAGTGGCCGAACGACGTCCTACTCGACGGCCGCAAGGTGGCGGGCATCCTCGCCGAGGGCCGGCCGGCGGAGGGCTGGGCCGTGCTGGGGATCGGGCTCAACGTCGCCGTGCGGCCCGAGGACTTCCCCGACGACCTCCGGGCCCGCGCGGGCACGCTCGGCCGCGGCCCCGAGGCCGTGGAGCCGGTGCTCGCCGATCTGCTCGGCCTCCTGGCCCGCTGGTTGGGCGCGCCGCCGGCCGACGTGCTGGACGCCGTCCGGTCGCGCGACGCCTTGCTCGGCCGCCCGATCTCCTGGGCCGCGGGCCGCGGCGTCGGCGGTGGGATCGACGGCGGCGGCCGGCTGGTCGTGCAACTGCCGGGCGGAGGATCGACCGCGCTGGAGGCCGGCGAGGTGCACCTCGGGGCGTAGGCCCGCGCCGCGCGCGGCAGCGCGCTGGCGCTACGGGCCCGGGGGGATGTCGTCGTCGTCTGCGGCGTCGGCGGCGGCGCTGACCGCCGCGGCGGCATCGCGGATCGCGGCCGCAACCGCCGCGTGGTCCATCGGGTCGACATCGTCGTCGGCAGCGGCCTCGGCGTCGGCCTGCGGCCC
>CAZEKK010000370.1:0-2699 GCA_964512905.1 uncultured Solirubrobacteraceae bacterium | reverse complement strand
GACCGCACGGCCGACGGCCCGCGCAGGACGCGACGGCCGCGAACGCCCCGGCCCGGGCAGGGCAGCATCATCGGAAGCAGTGGCAGGGATGCGCCGGCACTCCGGTGCTCACCCCGATGCCTCCGTCGCGGAGGCCGCCCGCACCAGCGGCGACTGGTAGACCGTGCGCACGACGTCGCCGGCCAGCCAGCCGCTCAGGCGCGCAGCGGCGGACGTCAGCGCCCGCTCGGCATCCGGCGGGAGGGGCTCGGCCGGAACGACGATCACGGCGCCGTCGTCGTCCTGGGTCCACCCGCCGACGATCCGGCCGTTCCACCATGCCGTCGGCCCGGCGTTGCCGTTGCGGTCGACCAGCAGGGCGGCGTGCTCGCCGAGGTAGAAGCCGCGCTCCTTCCAGCCCATCGCCGTCGGGTCGAGCGCGGGGAGCAGCGCGGCCCATGGCGCGGGCGCAGCGACCTCCCCCGTGTCCTGCGGGTGCACCCACGCCGGGCTGCCGTCGGCAAGCGCAACCGCGACGGCGCCGACGTCGCTGAGCGCGCGCCGCACGGCGCCCTTCGTGGCGCCCAGCCACCAGGCGATGTCGGCCTCGGTGCCCGGGCCGAAGCGCGCAAGCCACCGGGCGACCAGCTCAGCGTAGCCGGCCCGCTCCTCGAGGGCGTCGGGCGGCTCGCCGAGCCACTCCTCCGCGGCGGTCCAGACCGGTCGCGACACCTTCCAGCCCGCGTCGTTGCGTCCGCGCACCACGGCCCCGGAGGCGGCCAGCGTCGCCAGGACCCGGGGAGCGATCGGGAACTCCCCGCCCCACGGCTTCCCCGGCGCCATCGTCAGGCGCAGGTCGAGCTCCGGAAGCGCGGCCCGCAGCTGGGCGGTGGTCGCCGGCCGCGCGCGCACCTGCGCCGTGACCTTCGCGCACGCGTCTCGCACCCAGGCCGCGCCGTCGCCGGCCAGCCCGTGCGCCTCGACCTCCTTCGCCAGCCGGGCGGCGAGCTGCGCAGCGACCCGCGCCGACGCACTGCCGCGGACCGCCGGCAGGAGGTCGCGTCCGAAGGCGAAGACGGTGCGCCGCATCGCCAGCTGCCGCACGACCGTGCGGTCCTCGTAGAGCGCGCGCTCGACCTCGCTGCGCGCGGCGCCGCTGCGGGCAAACGCGGAGAGATACAGGTTCGCCGGTTCCGTGGCGTGCAGGCAGACGACCGACGCGACGGCGTCCTCAACAGATCCGGCCGGGCCGGCCAGCGCATGCCGGACGCCCAGCCGGGCCCGGCGCTCATCGTCGGTGATCACGCGCACGGGAACCCGGGCCGAGCAGGTCGGGCCCCCCGGTCGTCGGCCCGAATTCGCATCGCGCCGGATCCTACGGCGGCGGCGATCGGCCCCGCGCGCGGGTGGCGGCGACCGGCCGCCGCGGGATAGCCTGCCGCCCAGTGCCCGTGCTCAGCGACAACCCGATGTGGGAGGCGTTCGGGACGCGGGCGCTCTACCACGCGGCGTACGGCGGGTCGGACTTCGGGGAGTGCAGCCTGGCGGTCGCCCGGACCGGCGACGGCGGACCCGATGCGTGGCACCGGGAGTGGACCGCGATCGCCGACGCGCTCGTGGCCGGCGCCGACGCCGGCGCGGACGCCGGGCGGACGGTGAGCGCCCGCGAGGCCTACACGCGCGCGGCGACGTACTACCGGACGGGGGCCTATCCGCTCTTCGGGTCGCCGATCGACGAGCGGCTGCGGGCGGCGAACGCTGCCGAGATGGCCGCGCTGGCCAAGGCGGTGGCGCTGGCCGATCCGCCGGCCGAGATGGTCGAGATTCCGTTCGAGGGACGGTCGCTGCCCGGCGTCTTCGCGCGGGCGCGCGGGGCGGCGACGGGGGAACGGCGCCCGACGGTGATCTACACCAACGGGTACGACTCGACGATCGCGGAGATGTGGGTGGCCCACGTCCCGGCCGCGGTGGAGCGCGGGTATCACGTGCTCCTCTACGACGGGCCCGGCCAGGGACGCAGCCTCCTGCGCGATGGCCTGACGCTGCGGCCCGACTGGGAGTCGGTCGTGGCGCCGGTGGTCGACGTCGCGCTCGCGCGCCCCGAGGTGGACCCTGCCCGCATCGTGCTCGCCGGCTGGAGCCTGGGCGGCTTCCTCGCCCCGCGCGCCGCCGGTCGCGAGCCGCGCATCGCCGCGCTGGTGGCCGATCCGGGCCAGTGGGACCAGAAGGCGGCCTTCCTCCCCCGCCTGCCGCTGAGCGACGACGAGAAGGCCTCGTTCCCCGACGGGGTCGACCCCGCACGGCTGGCGGCGATGGACCAGAGCCTGGCCGGACCCGGCGTCGATCCGATGCTGGCCTGGCGCCTGCAGGCCCGGGCGCGGATGGTCCACGGCACCGCGACGCTCTTCGAGTACTTCGCCGACATGGCGCGCTTCGAGGTCTCCCCGGTGGCCGGGGACATCCGCTGCCCAACCCTGCTGACCATGGCCGACGGCGATCCGATCAGCGCGGGGGCGCCGGTGCTCCTGGACGCGATCGCCGCCGAGCGCAAGACGCTGATCCGGTTCACCGAGGCCGACGGAGCCGGCGGCCACTGCGAGGGCACCGCGCGGCGCCTCTACCACCAGCGCGTCTACGACTGGCTCGACGAGACGCTGGCGGGCTGAGCGTCCCGCCGGCCGCCGACCCCCCGGGCGCGCGTGCCGACGGGGTTGCCGGCG
>CAZEKK010000369.1:0-2700 GCA_964512905.1 uncultured Solirubrobacteraceae bacterium | reverse complement strand
CCGCGGAGATGTCGGGCGGCGAGCAGCAGCGCGTCGCGATCGCCCGGGCCCTGCTGCGCGAGCCGGAGGTCGTGCTCGCCGACGAGCCGACCGGCAACCTCGATTCCGAGAGCGGAGCCGTCGTCCTCGCCCAGCTGCGCGGGGTCGTCGACGGCGGTCAGACCGTCGTGATGGTCACGCACGATCCCGGCGCCGCGGCGCGTGCCGACCGCGTCGTCCTCCTGCGCGACGGGAGCATCGTCCGCGAGGTCGCCGGCGGCGACACGGGCCGCGTCGTCGACGCGTTCCGCGCCGTCGAGGCCGCCGGAGCGGCGCCGGCGGGGGCAGGCCCGTGAGGCGCCGCCGGCTTCCCGCCGGCGCGCAGGCAGGCTCGCTGACGGCCGTCAGCCTGCGCTCGCTGCGGGCACGCCCCCTGCGCTCGCTGCTCAGCACGGGAGCCATCGTGCTGGGCGTCGGGATGGTGTGCGGCGTCCTGCTGCTCGTCGGCACGATTCGCTCGAGCTTCGACCGCCTCTACGACTCGGTGTACGGCCGCACCGATCTCGTCGTCTCCGGAACGATGTCGGTCGGCTCGCTGCCCGAGCGCGCGATCGGCCGCGTGCGCGCGGTGGAGGGCGTCGAGACGGCCTCGGGCAGCATCTACTCGTTGTTCCGGCTGCTCGACGACCAGGGCCGGGTGCGGACGGGCCAGAGCGATCGCCTGAGCGTGCAGGGGGTCGACTACGCCCAGCCGGACCTCTCGACGGCCCAGCGCACCGACGGGCGCAAGCCGCGGGTCGGCAACGAGATCGAGCTGCAGGGCGACTGGGCGAAGGACGCCGGCATCGACCTGGGCGACACGATCGGCGTTGCGACGCCGACGGGCACGGCCCGCCTGCGCGTGGTCGGGCTGTTCGAGTTCGAGGGCGGGCTCGACCTCGGCGGGTACGGCGCCGGGTCGATGCCGGTGAGCGCGGCGCGGCAGATCATGGACAAGGCCGGCGTCTGGGACGAGATCTCGGTCGTCACCGCCGACGGCGCCAGCACCGCGGCGGTGAAGCGGCGCCTCGAGGCGGCGCTCGGCAGGGGCGTCGAGGTCGCGACGCCGCAGGCCAAGGGGCAGGAGACCCAGGACCAGCTCGCAGGCCTCAACGTCGTCCTGTACTTCATGTCGGGGATTGCCCTGTTCGTCGGGGCCTTCCTGATCCTCAACTCGTTCAACATGACCGTGCTGCAGCGCGTCCGCGAGATCGGGACGCTGCGGGCGCTCGGGGCAAGCCGGCCGCGGGTGGCGCGGTCGGTGCTCGCCGAGGCGGCGATCCTGGGTGCAGCCGGCAGCGTGCTCGGTCTCGGGCTCGGAGCGGGCCTCGCCGTCCTGCTCGTGCGCGGAATGCGGAGCTTCGGGCTGCCGGTGAGCGCAGTGCAGTTCTCCGCGGGGGCGCTGGCCGCGGCGGTCCTGACCGGCGTCGCCGCCACGCTCGCCGGCGCGGCGTGGCCCGCCGTGCGCGCGGCGCGCATCCCGCCGGTGCGCGCGCTGACCGGCGGCCGCGAGGCCCGCACGCGGCCGGGGCTGCGACGCGCGGTCCTGGGCGTGCTGCTGTTCCTGCCGGGGCTCGTGCTCGGCGGGCTCTTCTGGTTCGGCAACCGCAGCGGCGCGCTCGCGGCGATCGGCGGCGCCGGGACGACGATGGTGATGTTCGTCGGGATCGTGCTGCTGGCGCCCTACGTCGTCCTGCCGCTGGCGCGCCTGGCCGCCGTTCCGCTGCGCGCGGCCATGCCCGCCGAGGGGCGGCTGGCTTCGGACGCCGCCCAGGCCAACCCCCGGCGCACCGCCGCCACGGCGGCGGCGCTCGTGGTCGCGCTGTCCGTGGTCGTCGTCAATGCCACGGTCGCGTCGTCGTTCGTCGGGTCGGTCTCGGACGAGCTCGACCGGCGCCTGGCCCGGGACGTCACCGTCCAGCCCGTGGGCTTCAACGAGTTCGGCGGCCCGCAGACGCCGATCTCACCTGCGCTGGCACGACGGATCGAGCGGCTGCCCGAGGCCGGCGCGGTCTCCCGCCGGCGCTCGGTCTTCGTCACGAGCCTGCCGAACGGCGGCCAGGCGGGCCTGGTGATCGGCGTCGACCCGGGACCGTGGCTGCGGGTGGATCGCATGACCTTCGCCGGCGCCTCGTCCGCGGAGGCGCGGCGCGGCCTCGCGGCGGGCGGGGCAGCCCCAGCAGAGGCCTACGCCAAGGCGCGGGGGCTCGCGGTCGGCGACCGCCTCACGCTCGCGGGTCCGGCTGGCCGGCGCACCGTGCCGGTGGTGGCCATTGCCGACACGCTGGATGCCGGCGGCCAGGCCCTGTTCGTCTCGCTGGGCACGATGGCGCGGGTCTACGGCGTGACGAACGACTCCCAGCTTGCGGTGGTTGCCGCCAGCCCCGGCAGACGGGAGGCCCTGGCCCGGGGCATCGAGGCGCTGGTCGCGCGTGACTACCCGGGACTCGAGGCGGTGTCCACCGCGGACGTCAAGGCCGACCAGGAACGCGCGATCGGCCAGCAGTTCGCGTTCTTCAATGCGATCGTCGCGATCGCCGTCCTCGTCGGGGCGCTCGGGATCGTGAACACACTCTCGATGTCGGTGATCGAACGGACCCGGGAGATCGGTGTGCTGCGCGCGCTCGGGGCATCGCGGTGGCGGGTGCGCCGCACGATCGCCGACGAGAGCCTGCTCATCTC
>CAZEKK010000368.1:0-2708 GCA_964512905.1 uncultured Solirubrobacteraceae bacterium | reverse complement strand
GGCACCGTGAGCCCTCGCGCCCGCACCGTCGCCGCCCGCGTGCTGCTCGTCGCGGGGCTGCTCAGCGCGCTCGTCGGCCTGGCGACCGGGTACCTGCGCCGCGAGGTCTTCGACGCGCAGCGCTTCGGAGACAACGCGGTGGAGGTCGTCCGGGACGACGCCGTCCGCCGCGACCTGTCGCGCACGATCGCCGCTTCGCTCGCAAACCGCAACCCGCGCCTGATCGCCGTCCAGCCCGTCTTGGAGAGCGCGGCGTCTGACGTGCTCGGCAGCCGCTTCGCAGGCGGCATCGTGTCGCGCGCCGCCGTGCAGGTCCACAACGCGCTCTTCAGCAGCGACAAGGGAAGCATCGTCATCGACCTCGCCAACCTTGCGATCGTCGCGAAGAGCTTCCTGCGGGCGACGAATCCCGGCCTGGCCGACCAGCTCGACCGGTCGGGCGGAACGGTCGTCGTCGAGCTGGCCGACCGGACCCTGACCACGAGGCTCGTGCGGACAGCGAAGGCGGTCTCGTTCGTCGGAGTTGCCGCGCCGCTGGCGGCGCTGGCCTGCTTCGCGGCCGCGCTCTGGCTCGCACCGCGGCGGCGGCGCACGGCGCTCGGCATCGGAGCCGGCCTCATCGGGGTCGGGGCGCTCGGCTTCGTCCTGAGCGTGGTGGTCCGGTCGCTCGCGCTGGCCGGCACGAGCGGGCCGCGTCGCGACGTCACGCGGGCCGTGCTCGACGCGTATCTGGGCTCGTTCCCGCTCTGGTGCCTGCTCGTCGGCCTGGCGGGGCTGCTCCTGGCCGGATCGGCAGCCGCGCTGATCGGCACGGTGGATCCGAGCGAGGTTCCACGGCGGGCCTGGGCGCTCGCCGCTCGGGAGCCGCACCGGCCTGCAGCCGCCCTCGGGCGCGCCGCCGCGCTGATTGTGCTCGGTGCGCTGATCATCGCGGACCCGGGCGCCGCAGTGGCCCTGGCGGCCGTCGTCGCCGGGGCCTACCTCGCGTTTGCGGGGCTCGCGGCGCTGCTCACCGTGATCGTGGGCTCATCGCCGCTGCCGGAGGAGTTCCCCACGGCGCGCGCCATGCGCCGGCGGGCCCTCCCGGTCGTGCTCGGCACCGTCGCGGTGGCCGGCGTCGCATGCGTGGCAGTGGTGCTGGCGCTGGGCGCGGGCGGCGCCGGGCCGGCCGCCGCCGTCACGCCGGCGGTGACCGGGCCCGGGTGCAACGGCCACGTCGAGCTGTGCGGCCGGCGCCTCGACGAGGTGGTGTTCGCGGCGACGCACAACTCGATGTCCGTGCCGAGCGCCGGCTTCCTGAACGCCAACAACGATCTTCCGCTTGCCCGTCAGCTCGACATCGGCGTCCGCGGCTTCCTGATCGACGCACTCGAGGGGCAGCGCAACGAGGACGGCGTCGTGCGCACGAACCTCGTCGGCAAGAGCCGCGAGACCGTGGTCGCGCAGATCGGCGAAGAGGGACTGGCCGCTGCGCAGCGGCTCGCCGGCTCGGTCGTCTTCGGCCCGATCGAGGGCGACAAGCAGCTCTATCTCTGCCACGTCCTGTGCGAACTCGGGGCGACGAAGGCGGTCGACGACCTGCGCGTCTTCAAGGATTGGCTGGATGCCAACCCCCGCGAGGTCCTGGTGTTCTTCGTGCAGGACGAGGCGCCGGCAGCCGTCGTGAAGGCCGCCTTCGAGGAGAGCGGCCTCGCCGCGATGGCCTCCGAGTACCGCCCCGGCACGCCCTTCCCCACCCTGGCGGCGATGATCGAGTCCGGCCAGCGGGTCTTCGTGATGGCCGAGAACGACGGCGAGCCGACGGGCTGGTACCACCAGGGCTTCGTGCTGACCCAGGACACGCCCTTCGACTTCGCAACGGTCGCCCAGCTCGAGGCGCCCGACAGCTGCCGCCCCAACCGCGGCCTGCCCACGAGCCCGCTGTTCCTGGTCAACCACTGGGTCGAGACCTACCCGCCGAACCCGCGCAACGCCGACGTCGTCAACCAGGAGCAGGTGCTGCTGGACCGCGCGCGGCGCTGCCAGCGCGAGCGCAAGCGGGTCGCGAACCTCCTTGCCGTCGACTTCGTGGGTCGCGGCGACCTGATCCCCGCCGTGAACGTCCTCAACCGCGTGGACTGAGAACCCGTTTCAGAACGAGACGGGTTCCGACCCGGCGGTCACAGCCCCAGTTCGGGCCCGTACTCCCGCGCGTAGTCGGCCTTCGCGGCTTCAACCCGGTCGACGTAGGCCTTCGTCTCCGCGAACGGGATGTCGGACTCCCGGAAGGTCCGGCCCTTGCGGCCGGTCTCGACGATCCAGCGGTCGACGTTGCCCTCCCCAGCGTTGTACGCGGCCAGGGCGAGCACCTCGTTGCCGCCGTAGCGCTTCATCAGGTAGCGCAGGTAGTAGGCCCCGTAGGAGATGTTGACCTGCGGCGTGGAGAGGTCCGACAGCACGAATTCGGTGCCGCCCGACAGGCGGGCGATGTACTTCGCGGTGTCCGGCGTGATCTGCATCAGCCCGCGGGCGCCTGCCGGGGACGTCTGGTCGCGGAACTTCGACTCGGCGTAGATCACGCCGGCCAGCAGCGTCGGATCGAGGCCCTTGTCGGCGGCCTGCTGGCGGATGATGTCCTCGTGGCGCAGCGGGAGGGTGAACTCCTTGACCGCGTGGTCCAGCGAGGGCCAGGCGATCGCCAGCCCGCCGGCGAGCACCGCGAGCACCGC
>CAZEKK010000367.1:0-2710 GCA_964512905.1 uncultured Solirubrobacteraceae bacterium | reverse complement strand
GCAGCCCCACCGGCAGGGCGAACCCGATCCAGAACACGAGCTCGAACGGCAGGAGGCCGAACGCGAGCGTGACGCCGCGGCGCTGGCGCTTCCACAGCCACCGGCCTGCGAGGACCTCGAGGGCGCACACCACGACGAAGGCCGCGAGCAGGCCGGCGGATGATCGGATGCCGGCGTCCTCGAACGGGCCGCCGCCGTAGGTCGGGAAGCCCAGGAAGGTCCAGACCCGGCCGCGGTCGATGAGGTGCCAGAGCCCGACGGCGCCCGGCAGGCCGAAGCCCAGGCCGGTGAACCAGGCGAGGACGGCGGCCGTCCTCACCGAGGCGCTGCGAGGTGGCGGCCGTCACCGGCGGGCGCCAACGCCTGGAGGCAGCCGCCGGTCACGACGCGGCCTCGCGGTCGAGCGCCCACCCGAGCAGCGCGAAGAGCAGCATCCAGCCGATGATCGCCAGGCGTGCGGCGAGGAACCCTCCGAACAGCGCGGGGAGCATGGGGATGAACACCCACGCGCCGAGCACGAGCGGCAGCCAGCGCCGCGGGCCCGTCCACGTGCGGTGCCGCGCGACCGCGGCCCCGGCCCAGGTCAGGCCAACGCCCACGGTGATGGTCGAGACCCCGTAGAGCGCGCCAAGGGCGTCGGGCCCGGCCCCCGAGGTGGCGGACGTCGCGGCACCGATCGCGGCCAGCTCGGTGGCCGCAAGCAGCAGCATCCCGGCCGCCGCGAGGCGCACGGCGGCGCGCGGCGGCTGCGCCCGGCTGCGCCCGAGGCCCACGATGCCCGCCCAGAGCCCCAGGTGCTGGACGGCGAACCAGCACTGCGCGGCGACGAAGGCCGTCGCGGTCATCGGATAGCTGTAGCGGTCGTCGCCGACCGCGGCCGGGGCCGCGGCCAGCACGACGCCGGACGCGGCGCCCAGCACGCCGGCCCAGAGGCAGACCCGGCCCAGGCGGGGGACCGTCGCGTCCTCGGCGGCCGCCCGGCGGTCGGTCGTTGTCGCGGACGTCATGGCACCTCTCCTCCTCGAGACTAGAGTTACACTCTAGCGTATGACTCTAACAAGAGCCGCCGCTAGCCTGCAACCGGTGACCTCCTCGCTTCCGGTCAGGCGTGCCAAGGCGGAGGCGACGCGCCGGAAGATCCTGCGCGCCGCGCACGAGGAGTTCCTCGCGCAGGGCTTTCACGGCGCGACGATGGCGGCGATCGCACGCCGCGCCGGCGTCGCGGTGCAGACCGTCTACTTCGTGTTCCGCACCAAGGCCGACCTGATCAGCGCCGTGATCGACGCCGCGGTCACCGGCGACGACGAGACGGCCGCCCCGCAGCAGACCGCCTGGTGGGCGGCGATGGAGCAGGAGCCGGATCCGGCCGAGGCGCTGCGGCTCTTCGTCCGCGGCGCTGCGCCCCTGTACGAGCGCGGCAGCTCGATCTCGGAGGTGCTCCGCGCGGCGGCGCTCACCGACCCCGAGGTGCGGCGCACCCACGAGCACCACGAGCAGCTCCGCCGCGAGGGCTACCGGCAGGTGATCGACCTGCTTGCCGCCCGCGGGCCGCTGCGCGAGGGCCTCGACGCAGACATGGCGACAGACGTCTTCCTCACCGTCTGCGGCGACGCAGTTTGGCACCAGTTGCGCAGCGAGCACGGATGGAGCGAGGACCAGGTCACGGCCTGGATGTGCGACGTGCTGCCGCGGCTGCTGCTGGCCGAATAGCCCTTGCGCCGCGCTGCTGAGCTGGCGCGCCGTGGCGTTTCGGATGCGGGTGGCGCACCGCCTGGCGGGGTCGGCGCCGCGACCCGCGCGGTGCCAACGCCGTCCGGGCCCTGCTGTGCTGCTACCGCTCCTGCTGCGCCGCGACCGCTCGCGCGTCGAGGTCGTCCAGCGTCAGCCGATGCGCGGGCGGTTCGTCGACGACCGTCTCGACGTGCGGCTCGAGGTCGGGGCCGACGTGCAGCAGCTCTCCGGGCTGGAGCGGCATCCAGCCTTCCGCCGGGCCGACCGGCTCGCTGGCGACGCCGATGCCGGGCACCGGGATCTCGATGCCGACCCGCAGGCGGTGGCGGCGGTCGTGGCGGCTGGCCGCCGCCGTGGCGGCGCGGTCGTCGTACCAGAGGAGGTCGTGGGTCTCGGGGTAGCGCAGCGCCCAGAGTTCGTCGGGCGTGCCGAGCAGGAGGTTGAGGGCGTACAGCGGCACGGTGGCGGCGATCCACCGGGCGGTCGCGGCGATGCCCGCCGCGACGTCGCCCCCGTGGTCGTCGACCTCCTGGGTGACGAGCGCGAACACGCGCTCGGAGTCGGTGTCGCCGTCCACGAGCGCGGCGTACGGCGGCCGCAGCCTGGCCTCGAGCGCGTCGAGCCCGTGGACGACGCCGTTGTGGGCGAGGATCCGGCCGTGCTGCACGAACGGATGCGTGTTGCGCATGAGGTTCTCGCCGTTGGTCGCGAACCGGATGTGCGCGATGAACACCCGCGAACGCAGTTCGTGGGCCTCGGCCGGGAAGTCGCGGTCCAGGTAGGCGGCCTTTGCCCGCTTGACGACGTGCGGCGTTCCGTCGTCGTCGAAGGTGCCGATGCCGTAGCCGTCGGGCTCACGCCGGCTCTGCGCCTCGAGGCTGTTGTCGGCTTCGAGCAGCCCGAACGTGGCGGGGTGCGGCTCGGCGGCGATGCGACCGAAGAGGCGGCACATGGCAGTCCGTCACCCTAGACGACCGAT
>CAZEKK010000366.1:0-2729 GCA_964512905.1 uncultured Solirubrobacteraceae bacterium | reverse complement strand
CCCGGCGGGATGATGCTCCGGGGTCCGGCACCCGGTAGCGTCGGGGCTCAACGGTCAGCCACGAAAGGACGCATCGCATGGGACTCCTCCGCCACCACGACGACGCACCGGGCGGCCGGCGCTTTCAGATGCAGGAGAAGCTCGCGTCGATCGGCGACGACTCGTGGATCGAGGACGACCAGGGCGACAAGGTCTTCAAGGTCGACGGCAAGGCGCTGCGGATGCGCGACACCTACGTGCTGAAGGACCGCGATGGCAACGAGGTGGCGAAGATCCAGGAGAAGAAGCTCAGCGTTCGCGACACGATGAAGATCGAGCGGGGCGGCGACACGATCGCGACGGTCCACAAGGCCGTCGTCGGCATCCGTGACCGCTTCCACATCGACGTCGAGGACGGCGAGGACCTCAAGGCGCATGGCAACGTCGTCGACCACGAGTACGAGATCGAGCGGGACGGTGACGTGATCGCCACCGTCTCGAAGAAGTGGTTCCGGGTGCGGGAGACCTACGGGATCGAGATCGCCGCCGGCGAGGACGAGCCGCTGCTGCTCGCCCTGACCGTCGCGATCGACGAGATGGCCCGGCACTGACCCCGCCGATGGAGCCCGCACCCGTCGACCGCGAGCGCACGCCGATCCGCTGGCTGGACCGGGCGGAGCGCCGCCGCGGGCTCCGCCCGCGCGATGCCGCCTACCTGATCATCGGCGTCTGGCTCATCGCCGTCATCGCCTTCGGCATCCTCGAGCACCTCCTCGACCCCGACACGTTCCCGACCGTCTGGCTGGCGATGTGGTGGGCGCTCCAGACCGTGACGACGGTCGGGTACGGCGACGTCGTCCCGCAGGACACCGTCGGGCGCGTGATCGGATCGGTGCTCATGCTCGGCGGGCTCTCGCTGCTCTCTGTCGTCACCGCCACCATCACGAGCGGCTTCATCGCCCGCCAGCAGCGGCGCGAGGCGCAGGACGTCGAGGTCGAGCTGCTCGAGGAGATGCGCAGCCTGCGCGCCGAGCTCGAGGACCTGCGCGCGCGGGCCGGGGGAGCCGGAACGGAATGACGACACCGCCCGGGCGGCGCCCGCGCGCCGCCGCGGCGCCGTGAGCGGGCCGCGTTCCGGAAGCGGCTACGCCGGCGGGCCGTCCAGGCCGAGCGCCCGGCGCATCGCGCCGCGC
Source organism: uncultured Solirubrobacteraceae bacterium (assembly GCA_964512905.1). Lineage (GTDB taxonomy): Bacteria > Actinomycetota > Thermoleophilia > Solirubrobacterales > Solirubrobacteraceae > CANJIV01. The sequence continues at coordinate 1,557 of CAZEKK010000366.1, read as the reverse complement.
GCGCGGTCCAGCGCCGCGGGATCGCCGTGAAGGTGCCGGGCGACGCTGCCGCCGGAGGCCAGGCTGTACAGCTCGAAGGCGACGTCGGCCGGGTCGCGGCCGGCCGGCAGCGCACCGGCGTCGCGGGCGCGGCGGGCCTCGGCTTCCAGCACGGACAGCCAGCGGCGCGCCGCCGCCGCCGCGTCGTCGTGCAACGGCCCGGAACGGGCGTCGTACTCGACCGACGCCGTGGTGATGAAGCAGCCGCCGGGCAGGTCGCCGCCGCGCAGGTAGTCCACCCACGCCTCGACGATCGCCTCCAGCCGCGGCAGCCCGGCGGGGGCAGCCCGGACCGGCTCCCACACGGCCCGGGTGAAACGCGCGACCGCCTCGGCGAGGGCGGCCCGCTGCAGGGCCTCCTTGCTCCCGAAGCGCCCGACGAGGCCGCTCTTGCTCATCCCGAGATCCGCGGCCAGGCGACCGATGGTGATGCCCTCGAGCCCTTCGACCGAGGCGAGGCCGACGGCGGCATCGACGACGGCGGCCCGCGAGTCGGCAACGTCGGCGGCTGAGCGTCGGGGCATGACGCCCAGCTTACCGAACGAACGATCGTTCTGTATAACTGGCGGGTCTGGAATCGAGGACGGAGGTACGTGATGCGGCTGACGTGGCTGGGCTGGGCCGGAGCGGAGATCGAGTCCGGCGGGAAGACGGTCGTCGTCGATCCGCTCGCAGATGCGGGTGCGGTGTTCGCGGTCCTCGGCGAGCGGGCAGCGGGCATCCGCGTTCCCGAGACCGTCGCCCCGGCGGCGGGCGCGGCGGTCGCCGGGCTCCTCACCCACCTGCACCGCGACCACGCCGATGCCGGCGCGCTCGCCGCTGCGCTGTCTCAAGGCGCACCGGTGTTCGAGCCGCCGGCGGGCGGCGCGGAGGGCCTCGAGGAACTCGGGCTCGCCCAGGCCGAGCACGAACTCGCCGCCGCCGGCCTGACGCGCCGCCGCCTCTCCGCGTGGGAAGCCGCGACTGCCGGCCCGTTCACGCTGACGGCGCTCCCCGCCGTGGACGGGACCGGCGACCCGCAGGTCGCCTGGCTCGTCGCGGCCGGCGGCGTCCGGATCCTGCACCTCGGCGACACGATGTTTCACGGCCATTGGTGGCGCATGGCGATGCGCCACGGGCCGTTCGACGCCGTCCTGATCCCGGTCAACGGCGCGGTCCTCGGCTTCCCCCACCGCCAGCCGCCCAGCCCCCTCCCCGGCGTGCTGGACCCCGAGCAGGCCGCCGTGGCCGCCGAGATCCTGCAGGCCCGCCTTGCGATCCCGGTCCACCACGGCGCCTACGACCTCGACGGCGTCTACGCGCCGGTCCGGGACGCGGCGGACCGGTTCGCCGACGCCGCCGAGCGGCGCGGCGTCGCCACGCGGATCCTGCGGCCCGGGGAGGGCATCGAGCTGCGGGCGGCCTGAGCGAGGTCCAGGCGCGGCTCGCGGGACCGCCTCCTGACGCCGGGCACCATCAAGCCGGCGCTCGCCCCCGCGACCGGCTCCGGGCAGGCGAGCGCCACGACCGCCGCGTCCG
>CAZEKK010000365.1:0-2763 GCA_964512905.1 uncultured Solirubrobacteraceae bacterium | reverse complement strand
ATCGGCGGCGCCGAGAACGTCGAGGTCGCGGAGGAGCTGGCCGCCGCGCTCGGCGCCGAGCTCGCGGCCTCGCGGCCCGTCATCGATTCGGGCTGGGTTCCGAAGGCCCGGCAAGTCGGGAAATCGGGAGCGATCGTTTCGCCAAAGCTGTACCTGGCGCTCGGCCTCTCCGGCGCCCCCGAGCACCTGGAGGGCATGCAGGGGTCGGAGCTGATCATCGCCGTCAACACCGACCCGGGCGCGGCCATCTTCACGGTCGCGCACTACGGTGCGGTCGCCGATCTGTTCGACGTCGCCGAAGAGCTGACCAGCCTCCTCGAGGGCTGACCGGCGGGAAGGCCACGGCCTGGGCCCCGAGGCTCAGGCGTGGCTGCCGTCGGGGGCGTGGCTGCCGTCGGCGGCCGAAACAACGGGCTCGGCCTCGGCGAGCGCGCGCTCGATCAGCACCGTCATCTCCGCGACCTCGAAGTCGGCGCCGACGACCTTCACGGCGTCCGAGTACATCGCCAGGTCCTTCGGGCAGCTGACGAGGAAGTAGTCGAGGCCGCCGAGGCCCTGCGCCTCCCGGATGCGCTGCTCGCTCGGCCGCTCCTCGCTCTCCGGGCCTTCCTTCATCCACATCCTCCCGCCGCCGGCTCCGCAGCAGAACGTGTTCGTCCCGTGCCTGGGCATCTCGACGAGCTCCGCACCGGTTGCCTCGATCAGCGTCCGCGGCGCCTCGGTGATCCGGTTGTACCGCGCCAGGTAGCACGGGTCGTGATAGGTGACGCGCGTCCCGGTGAGCGGCGTCCGCAGCGAGACCACGCCCCGCGCGACGAAATCGGCGAGGAGCTCGGTGTAGTGGTAGACCGGCTTGTCGAGCCCGAACTGCGGATACTCGTTGCGCAGCGTGTTCAGCGAGTGCGGATCGGTGGTGAAGATCGCCTCGAACTCCGCGGCTCCAAACGCGTCGAGGTTCTGCTGGACCAGCAGCTCGAACAGCCCCTCCTCGCCGACCCGCCGCACGTCGTTGCCGGAGTTGCGCTCGCCTTCGTACAGCAGCCCGAACGACACGCCGGCGTCGTGAAGGATCCGCGCGATGCTCTGCGAGGCGTGCTGCACCCGCTCGTCGAAGGAGGCGAAGTCGCCGACGAACCACACGTACTTCACCGGCTCCTTGCGCGCGTCGGGGATCTTGAAGTCGAGGCCCTTGGTCCAGCGGGCGCGCATGCGGGACGACTTGCCGTAGGAGTTGCCCTGCTGGGCGAAGTGCTCGAGCGTCTGCTGCAGGAGCGAGTCCATCCGGCCCTCGTCCACCAGGGTGCGGCGCATGTCGACGATCGTCGGCACGTGCTCGATCCCCACCGGGCAGGCCTCGACGCAGGCCATGCAGGACGTGCACGACCACAGGACCTCGTCGGAGATCAGCGGCTCCGCACCGTTGCCGGCCCGCTGCTCGTCGCCGTGCTGGTACAGGCGATCACGGATGTCGAGGATCAGCTGCCGCGGAGCCAGCGGCGTGCCGCCGGCAGTGGCCGGGCAGACGGCCGTGCAGCGGCCGCACTCCGTGCACGAGAAGGCGTCGAGCACCTGCTTCCAGCTCACGTCGGCCAGCGAGGCGACGCCGACGGTGCCTGCGGCCGGAGCGTCGAGGGCGGCCACCGGGGCCGCGGGAACGTGCGTGATCGCCAGCGGCCGCTCGGCCCCGCGCGGCGGGAGCTTCCCGAAGAACACGTTGGGGATCGCAGTGATGATGTGGAAGTGCTTGGACAGCGGCAGCAGGCACAGGAAGACGAGGATCGTGACGCCGTGCAGCCACCAGCCGGCCTCGCTGACCGTGTGCGCCGCCGACGGGCTCAGGCCGCCGAGCGCGGCGGCCACCAGCGCGGTCAGCGGCGCGAAGTCGCGCTCGTTGCCCTGGATGTCGAACTCGACCAGGCGGCCGGCGTCGTAGAGCAGCCCGCCGACCATGATGAGCAGGATGAAGACGAGGATCAGGACGCCCTCCCAGTGCGGGGCGTCGCGGAAGCGCTGCTCGGCGCTGCCGAGGCCGAACAGCCGCGGCGTGTGGACGACCACCCGGCGCCAGAGCATGTAGGAGACGCCGACGATCACGACGGCCTCGACCAGGTCGCGGGCGATCAGGAACGGCGGGCCGAGCAGCTGGTCGGGCCCGAACCCGGGGAGCTCCCAGCCGGCGTCGAACGTCCGGCCGAACAGGATGACCACCTGGATGATCAGGACGACGAAGCCCCAGAAGACCAGCGCGTGCATGATCCCGGCCGGCTGCTCGCCCGTGAAGAACTTCTTCTGACCGAGCCCGTACACGAGCGCGCGCCGAATGCGCTCCGGGATCCGGTCGAGGCGGGAGGCTGGCCGCGCGGCCAGCAGCAGCCGCGCCCTGCCGGCGATGATCACCGCGAAGACGATCAGCCCGACCGCCCAGACAATCGGGAACAGGACGTCGCTCACGCGCTCACCGATCGCAGCATATCGGCGGGCGCTGCCGGCGCACAACGACGCCGACACGCCGTCTTGCCCGGCCCGCAACGAGCCGCCCGCGGGCGCGACCGGGTCAGGGCGAGGAGGTGTCGGGCTCGGCGCCGGCGTCCGGCTCGGCGCCGTCGCTCGGCTCGGTCGGGGTCTCGTCGGTGGGGGTCTCTTCGGGCGGCAGGGTCTCCTCCGTGGGCGTGGTCGCCCCGGTCGTCGGCGTCGTCCCGGTCGTCCTGGTCGTGGACGTCGTCTGGCCGGGCTGGGCCGGTGCCGTGCCGCCCGTGGTCGTCC
>CAZEKK010000364.1:0-2785 GCA_964512905.1 uncultured Solirubrobacteraceae bacterium | reverse complement strand
CGTTGATGCTCGTGCCCGACGTGTTCTGGAAGTTCGTCGTCCCGACGCCGGCCGCGCAGCTGATCCGCAGCGCGCCGAGGTTCGGGAACGACGCCAGGACCGTGTTGGTCGCCCCGGCTCCGATGACGAGATGCTGCGCAATCTGCGTGCCACGCCCCTCGATGACCTGGCCGTCCTGGATGTCGCCGGCGGTGATCGAGTTCGGGGCGATCTGGTCGGCCTGGACCGCGTTGGCGGCGATCTTCGAGTTGATGACGGCGTTGGTGTTCAGCTTCGACGTCGTCACGGACTTGGCGCCGAGCCGCGAGTTCGTGACCGCGCCGGCGCGGATCTTCGGCTGCGTGACCGCGCTGTTCTGGATGTCGGCCGTGCCGATCGTCGCCGCGGCGTAGCCGACACCGCCGAGCGTGATGAAGAGGGCGACGCACGAGATCACGGTCGCCGGATGCAGGAGCTTCTCCCGCGTGAGCATGGGCACCTCCCGGGTGGCGCGCGCCCCGCCGGCGCGCGATCGAGGCTCACCGTAGCGCGGTGGGCGGCCGCTTGCGCCACCGCTGCCGGCGGCCCTCGGGGAACCGCCGGTGCCGCGAGCCGTCGCCGATGCGCCAGGCCTCACGGCGGCCGGCGGTCACGCCGCCGGGCGGCCGCCTACCGCCGCCGGGCCGGCGTCAGCGTGGCCGCGACCCGGTCGGTGGCCGTCTGGCCGCCCGCCCGCAAGGTGAGCGTCAGCGTGTAGCGGCCCGCCCGTGCGGCCTTGCGGCCCTCCTTGCCGTTCCACGTGATCCGGTTGCGCCCGGCCTTCGCCCGCGAGGTCACCCGGGCGATCCGCCTGGTGCCGCGCCGGATGTCCAGGGTGGCGGCGGCGGCCACCGTCGAGAGGTAGCGCAGCGAGACGGCTCGTCCCGTAGCGGCCTTCACCGCCTCGCTGATGAAGGCGGCTTGGAGCTTGAAGGCCGGGTCGCCCTTGGCCCCCTGCGGCCCGGGAACACCCTGCGCCCCTTGCGGGCCGGCCTGCGGCGGCTGCACCAGCACGAGCACGCGCGCCGCGTCCGACTCCCCGCCGTTGGCGGTCGTGGCCTTGAAGGTGAACTGGTCGATTCCCGTGAAGCCCGGGTTCGGGACGTAGGTGAGGCCGCCGGTCGGGCCGAAGTTCGCCGCGAGGAGCACCCCGCTGGATGGCTGGGAGGCGACGCCGAAGGCCACGGCGTCCCCGTTGGGGTCCGTGCAGCTGAGCGTCATGGGCGCCGCGCCGCCGACCTGGATCACGCGGGCGTCGTCGCGACAGGACGGCGGCAGGTCGCGCGCGAAGGCGAAGAGCCCGTCGACGCTGCCAGCGGCGTATACGTGCCGGTTGTCAGGGGAGACGACGATCTGGGTCGCGCCGGAAGCCATCGACGGGTGCGACGGCGTGCACAGCTCGTTGAGGAAGGTCCCCCCGGGGCTCGTGCAGCCCAGCCCGGGCCGCTGCGACAGTCGGCCGGTCGCCGGGTCGATATCGATGCTGCCCAAGCCGCCGCCGGCGCCCGAGTTGACGTACAGGCTGCGGCCGTCGGGGCTGAGCGCGAGCTCGAAGATGCCGTTGAGGCCGACGCCGTCGGTGCAGGCCTCTGCGGGGCTCGGCGTCGTGGCGTCGATGTCGGCCGGGCGCGACCCGGTCATGCACAGCTCGCCCGTGGAGGGCGTCGCGCCGATCCTGCCGGTCGCGGTCTCCCGCGGCAGGCCGGCCACGGCGCCGCCGTTGACCTGCGACCCCGCCCACACCGTCCGCCCGTTCGGGGCCACGGCGACCTGCCCGAAGCCGTTGCTGCTGAAGAACTGCAGCAGCGCTGAGGCCCGGCACGCGCCCGCGTTCCCGGTCTCGCTCAGGCAGCCGTCCTGGCCGGCCTTCTGCGTCAGCCCGCCGGTCGCCGGGCTGCGGTCGAACACCGTGACGGCGCCGGCGCCGCCGCCGATGGCGGCGTTGTACACGGTCGCCCCGTCGGGGCTGATCGCCAGCCCGCGCGGGTCCACGAGCCCGGAGCCGTCGCGGCAGCCGGTGGCCGCCACGGTCTCGACGATGCATCCGTCGGCGCCGGCGATCGAGGTGAGGGAGCCGTCGGCCTCGCGCTTGAGCGTGGCGATCCCATCCTGGCTGAAGGAGTTGACGTGGACGGTCGACCCGTCGGGGCTGACGACGAGCGTGAAGGGCTCGGCGAGGATCCTGGCCCCGGAGCAGCCGTTGGCCGCGAACGACGTTGACCGGACGCAGCCGAGGGTGCCGGCCTTCTGGGTGAGCGCGCCGGTGGTCGCGTCGCGGTCGAAGACGGCGATGGCGTTGCTCAGCCGCGAGGCGACGTAGACGTTGCGCCCGTCCGGGCTGACCTCGAGGTCGCGGGAGTCGTCCAGGGCGATCGCGTCGCCGCAGTTCGCCAGCTGCACCGCCGCCGCGGTGTCCTGGATGCAGCCCTGCGCGCCAGCCTTCTGGGTGACGGCGCCGGTCACGGCGTTGCGGTCGAAGGTGAGCAGCGTGTCGTCGGCTCCGGAGGTGGACACGTACACGTTGCGGCCATCCGGGCTGATCGCGACGTTGCGCGCGCCGTTCATTCCGGCACTTGCGGCGCAGCCGCTTCCCCCGGTCAGGTTGGCGCAGCCGCCCGTCCCGGGCACCGGGGTCAGCGCGCCGGGCAGGCTCGCCCCCGCGGCCGCCGCGGGCAGCGCCCCGATCGCCGCCGCCGTGATCGCTGCCGCCGTCCACCGTGCTGCGCGCATCCCCTGCCTCCGCTCCGTGTGTCTTCCGGGCTCTCCC
>CAZEKK010000363.1:0-2794 GCA_964512905.1 uncultured Solirubrobacteraceae bacterium | reverse complement strand
GTGCTGCGGACGCGCGAGTTCATCATGAAGGACTCGTACACGTTCGACCGCGATCCCGAGGGATTGGCCGCCGGCTACGACAAGCACATCGTGGCCTACGACCGGATCTTCGACCGGGTCGGCCTCGAGTGGTACCGCGTCGAGTCCGACGTGGGGATGATGGGCGGCACGGGCGCGCACGAGTACATGGCGCCGTGCGCGGCCGGGGAGAACGAGGTCGCCCTTGCGCCCGGGTACGCGGCCAACGTCGAGATCGCCAGCGCCGAGCCGGCCCCGATCGATCTCCCGCCGGCGTCCGGGCCGTTCGAGCGGATCTCCACGCCGGGTCTGACCACCGTGGCGGACGTCGCCGCCGCGCTGGGCGTGCCGGCGCACGGCCTGCTCAAGGCGTTCCCGGTCGTCGCGCTCGACGGCGCGATGACCGTCGTCGTCGTGCGCGGCGACCACCGGGTCAACGAGATCAAGGTGCGCAACGCGCTGCAGGCCGACGTGCGGCCTGCCCGTCCCGAGGAGGTCGCCGAGCGCCTCGGGCCGCCGGGCTTCATCGGGCCGGTCGGCAGCGACCTGCCCGTGCTGCTCGACGCCGCGGTCGCCCCGGACCGCGCGTACGCCTGCGGCGCCAACGAGCCCGACGCGCATCTGCGCGGGGTGCAGCCGGGGCGCGACTTCGCCTTCGAGGCCGCCGACGTGCGGACGGTCGTGGCGGGGGATCTCGTCGGGGGCCACCCGGTCCGCATCGAGGCCGCGATCGAAGTCGGGAACATCTTCAAGCTCGGCACGCGCTACTCCGAGCCGCTCGGGGCGACCTACCTGGACGAGCACGGCGCCGAGCAGCTCATCTGGATGGGGTCGTACGGCATCGGCCCCGCCCGGATCGCGGCCGCCGCGGTCGAGCAGCACGCCGACGACGCCGGCATCGCCTGGCCGCGGTCGCTGGCGCCCTTCGACGTCCACGTCGTTGCCCTCGGCAAGCCCGGCACCCCCGAGCGCGGGGCCGCCGACGCGCTGTACGCCGATCTCGGCGCCGCGGGGCTGCAGGTCATCTACGACGACCGCGACGCGGGCGCGGGGGAGAAGTTCGCCGATGCCGAGCTGCTCGGGTGTCCGGTCCGGGTGACGGTCGGTCGGCGCAGCCTGGAGTCCGGCCGGCTCGAGGTCCAGGCTCGGCGGGGCCTCGAGGACCGCGAGGGCGTGCCCCTCGACGGGGCCGCGGAGGCGATCGGCGCGCTGTGGCGGACGCTCCCGTAGGCGGGCGGCGGCCGCTGACGCTCCGCCGCCTGGTCGGCCTGGATCGCTCCGGGCCGCCGCCCCCGCAGACCCTTGCCGGCCAGCCGCTGAATCCGTGGACGATCCCCAACGCCATCGGCTTCGTCCGGCTGGCGCTGATCCCGGTCTTCCTCGTCCTGGCCTTCTCCAGCGATGACGGCGTGTCGGCAGCGGCGGCGATCGTCTACGCCGTGGTGGCCTGGGGCGACTACGCCGACGGCATCGCGGCCCGCGTCACCGGCCAGTACAGCCGGCTCGGGGCGCTGCTGGACCCGGTCGTCGACCGCCTGCTGGTGATCTCGGGCGTCGTGGTGTGCTGGTCGTTCGAGCTGCTGCCGCGCTGGGCGCTGGCCATCCTGATCGCCCGCGAGGCGTTCATGCTCGTCGCTGGCCAGCTCCTGCTGCGCCGCGGGGTGGAGCTGCAGATCAACTGGCCGGGGCGGCTCGGGGTCTTCCCGACGATGGCCTCGATCTTCTTCGCGCTCGTCGGCCTGGGCACGCTCGGGGAGATCCTGCTGTACGTCGGTCTCGTCTTCGCCCTCACGGCCACGGTGCTCTACGGTCGCGACGCGGCGGCCCAGCTGCGGCGCAACTCCTCGCCCAGACCCTCAACTTGAGCTTGAACCCCGGCCGGCCGGGGGTATACTCGCGCCTCCCCAACGCCCGCAGGGAGACCGCATGGACACGTTTCCGGATCTCGGATCGCTCAACGACCAGGAGCTGAAGGACCTCATCCAGCAGCTCACCCAGGAGGAGGTCGAGATCTCCTACCAGCGGCGCATCCTGCACGGGAAGATCGACATCCTGCGCGCCGAGCTCGTCAGCCGCCTGCGGCAGAAGCACGAGGGGGGAGAGGAGATCCTCAGCCTCGCCGACGTCGGCACGCTCACGGACATCCTCGCCGGCCGGATGCCGCCGGCGTCCGACGACCAGTAGGTGCGGCGGGAGCGCTGCGGTGGCCGTCCACTGCCCCGAATGCGGCTTCGTCAACACCGAAGGCGCGAACTACTGCCAGAAGTGCGGCGCATTCCTGGGACAGCCCGAGGCCCCGGGTGACCCCACGACGGCGACCTACCGGGTCGGCGAGACCGGCGAGATCGAGGCCGTCGACATCGAAGAGGTCGTCGCCCAGGGCGCGGCGCTCGTCATTCGCGCCGGCGGCGGGCGCGTCGGCGAGAGCTTCGCGCTCGAGGGCGAGCGGATGACGATCGGCCGCAACCCCGACTCCGGGGTATTCCTCGACGACGTCACGGTCTCGCGCGACCACGCCGTCCTGGTCCGGCGCGGCGGCGAGTGGCACCTCGACGACCTGGGGTCGCTGAACGGCACCTACGTGAACCGCCAGCGGGTCGACTCACGGCGCCTCGAGGACGGCGACGAACTGCAGATCGGCAAGTACAAGCTGACCTACCTCTCGCGATGAGCACACCCGCCCCCGCCCAGGATCCCGCCGCCGGCGAGCCCGCCGAGGCCGCCGCCGCGCCCAGCGAGGCCGGCCCGCGCCCGAAGGCGCTGACCATCGGCGCGG
>CAZEKK010000362.1:0-2803 GCA_964512905.1 uncultured Solirubrobacteraceae bacterium | reverse complement strand
AGGAGCACCGCCGCGAGCGCCTGGGCGCCGAGGCCGACCGCCCGCACCGGATCACGTACAAGCGGCTCGTGCGGGGCTGAGCGTCTGCGGAGCACCTGGCGGGGCACACAGCCCCGGAAGCGGTTCCGGTTCATCCCGGCGTGCCGCGAGGCGCAGCCTCGACGGCGGCTGGCTGCGCATGCGCTGCGCCGGCCCGCGGTTGCGGGGCGCGTCTAGTCTGACTAGACTTGACTAGGTGCAGGTCAACGTCTACGAGGCCAAGACGCAGCTCTCCCGGCTCCTGGTCAGGGTGGAGGCCGGCGAGGAGATCGTGATCGCGCGGTCGGGCCGGGCGGTGGCGCGGCTCGTCCCGGTCGGCGCGCCGGCGCGCCGGAGCCCCGGTGCGCTGGCGGGCGAGATCGAGATCGGCGACGACTTCGACGCCCCGCTTCCGCCCGAGGTTCGGATTCCGTTCGAGGGCGGCGCGTGAGGCTGCTGCTCGACACGCACGCGCTGCTCTGGTGGCTCGCCGACGCGCCGGGTCTGGGCCCGGCGGCGCGCAGGGCCATCGCATCGGCCGAGTCCGCGGTGGCCTTCAGTGCGGCGTCGGTGTGGGAGATCGCGATCAAGCGGGCGGCCGGGCGGCTGGTCGCGCCCGACGACCTCGTCGACCGCCTGGCTGACGAGGCGCTCGATCCGCTGCCGATGACCGCGCGCCACGCCTGGCACGCCGGGGCGCTGCCCGCTCACCACGCCGATCCGTTCGACCGGATGCTCGTCGCTCAGGCCGCGATCGAGGGCATGACCCTCGTCACGAGCGATCCAGCGATCGCGCGGTACGACGTCCACCGCCTCGACGCGCGGGCCTAGCCCCGGCGCTGAGACGGTCGCGGGCGGCGGCCGCGATCCCCGCTTCGTGCCGCCGAGCGGCGCCAGGTGGCGCGCCGCGCGGTAGCCTGCGGCGCGCCCCGTCGCGGGCGCCAGATCCACGGAGGAGAGACATGCCTGCACCTACCGTCACCGGCTCGCTGCGCCTCCGCCTGCTCGCAGGCGCCGTCGCCGTCGCTGCGCTTGCGGCGCTTGCCCCTGCCCAGGCCGATGCTGCCGCCTGCCGTCAGATCCGGGCCGCCAACGAGCCGCCCTGCAACCCGGCGCTGCCGGACTCGCCGTGGGGCGTCTCGCACCGCAATAGCTACGCGCAGGCGTCGTCGCCGTACCCGGGCCTCGCCAGCGCCCGCGTGACGCCGCAGCACATCGTCCTCCCGGGGATCCCGGTCCAGCTGCAGTTCACCAGCCGCTACCGCGACGGCGGCATCGCCGTGTGGGGCTCGCTCATCAACTCCCAGGACACCCGCGCGGTGTTCAAGGCCGACCACGCCACCGGCCGGCTGATCGACACCTACGTGCCCTCCGAGCGCGAGGCCAACCCGCCGAAGCCCGAGGGCGGGGGCATCACGGGCTCGTACAACATCCTGGACCGCGACGGGCACTTCATCGTGCCGCGCCAGAAGACGATCGACGTGTTCGGCGACGGCGTGAAGGGCAGCCGCGGGTCGAAGATCCGGCTCATCAAGCGCTACGCCCTGCCCGAGCGCGCCTTCTGCCGTGCCGACGATCGCATCGCCGGCGCGACGATGACCTACGGCGGCTACATCGCCTTCGCCACCGAGCAGGGCGTCGCCGGCACGATCCCGCGCCAGCCGTCGCGCATGACCGACGCGAACCTGCGGACGATCTCCTTCAACGGAGCCGCCTGCAGCAACGCCGCGATCAAGGCCGAGGACCTCGAGGAGGTCTCCAACAGCGTCGCGTCCGACGAGAACGGCGGGATCTACGTCGTCACCTCCAAGCGCATGCGCCGGGTCAGCCACGACCCGCGCCGCAACCGCCTCACCAACGCCTGGTCGGCCCGCTACAACGCCGGCACCGGCCAGTCGGAGATCCGCCTGGGGCGCGGGTCGGGCTCGACGCCGACGGTGATGGGCACCGGCTCGCAGGACAAGATGGTCGTCATCACCGACGGCCAGGACCTCATGCACGTCGACCTCTTCTGGGCCGACCGCATCCCGAGCGACTGGAAGGGCCTCGGTCGTGGCCGCGACCGCCGCCTGGCCTGCGAGCACCCCGTCCGCTTCGGCGACCCCAACGCGCGGTTCTCGCTCTCGGAGCAGTCGGTGACCGTGCGCGGCACCGCGACCTTCCACGTCAACAACTACCTCGACTACGACTTCCCGGACAACGTGACCGGGGTCCTGCGCAACGCGCTCGCCGCGCTGCGCGGCGGCGATCCGAGGGCGGCGCCGAAGGGCGCCGAGCGGATCGACTGGAACCCCCGCACGCGGCGCTGCCGCAGCGTGTGGTCCAACCGCACCGTCTCGATCCCCAACGGCATCCCCTCGATGTCGACGGCGACCAACCTGGCCTACGGCGTCGGCCAGCGCGCCGGCGCGTGGGGCGTCGAGGCGCTGGACTGGACGACCGGGCGCTCGCGGTTCTTCGCTCGCGCGAAGTCGGCGCCGTGCGACGCCAAGGCCCGCGGATTCCTTCAGCAGGGCGGGGTTCTCGCGGTCTTCGATCCGGTCCTGAAGGAGCTGCCGCGGTCGTGCGAGAACTCGTTCTACGCCGCGACCGAGGTCGGCCCCGGGGGGACGATCTACACCGGCACGTTCCTCGGGATGACGATCTATCGGCCGCGGAGGTAGCGGGGCTCGGGGAGGCTGGTCCGGGGCCGGCCCGCGTCGGCGCGAGGCGTCTGGCACTCTGACGCCCGTGATCACCGTCACCGAGTTCACCGACCCCGGCTGTCCCTACGCCTTCTCCGCCG
>CAZEKK010000361.1:0-2821 GCA_964512905.1 uncultured Solirubrobacteraceae bacterium | reverse complement strand
CTGATCCAACCCCCGCATCGTACACCTGGGTTATAGATACAACCGCACCGGACACAACGATTACCTCCACCCCAAGTAATCCGAGCAATAACGCCACACCCATATTTACCTTCATCAGTCCGGATGCAACTGCGACGTTCGAGTGTAGCATCGATGGCGGCGCATTCTCCGCCTGCGTCACACCCAATACCCTCGCGACATTGGCAGATGGATCACATACCTTCGCAGTCCGCGCCGTTGATCCTTTGGGAAACACTGACGCATCTCCTGCTTCGTACACATGGACAATTGACACGGTTGCGCCGGATACAACCATCGATTCAAACCCGACCAATCCGAGCAACGACAACACACCCACATTCACATTCAGCAGCCTTGATCTGACTGCGACCTTCGAATGCAGCATCGATGGTGGCGCCTTCTCTGCCTGTACTTCACCCAATACTCTTGCAGCATTGGGAGACGGCTCCCATACATTCACTGTCCGTGCTGTGGACCCGGCTGGTAATGTGGATGCAACTCCTGCTTCCTACACCTGGACAATTGACGCCACCGCACCAGACACGACGATTGATACCAACCCAACTGATCCAAGCAATGTCACTACGCCCACGTTCACATTCAGTAGCCCTGATCTGACCGCGACCTTCGAATGCAGTATCGATGGCGGTGCCTTCTCTGCCTGTACTTCACCCAATACTCTCGCAGCTTTGTTAGATGGTTCTCATACATTCGCTGTGCGTGCCATTGATCTCTTGGGCAATGTCGACCCATCCCCTGCTTCCTATACCTGGACGATCAACACCAGTGCCCCCCTCGTGACCAACGTCACCTCCTCAACTGCCAATGGAACCTACTTCCCCGGTGACACCATTAGCATTCAAGTCACCTTCAATGAGATCGTCAATGTAACTGGCACTCCACAACTACTGCTCGAATTAGGTGCCGTGGATGGACTCGCCAATTACGTCAGTGGCAGTGGTACGGACACACTTACCTTCACGTATACGGTCCAACCCGGTGACAATACACCCGACCTCGATTATGTCGCGAATACTTCACTCGCTCTCAATGGTGGCAGCATTCAAGACGCCGCACTCAATAACGCCAGCCTGACCCTGCCCAACCCCGGCGCAGCAGGCTCGCTGGGTGCCAACAAGGATATTGTCATTGACGCACTCATCCTCGTCGTGGTCAATAACGGTGTGGGCTCCGTTCCCGATACCGGCGACGGCTCACTCTCCGAAAACGAACAGGTGGCGAATACGCTCAACATCAACCAACTGGTCGTGAGATTCAACAAAGATGTCAATGATGTTCCCGCCAGCACCACTGATCCCGATGAAGTGGATAACCCTGCCAACTACATCCTCGTCCGCTCTGCAACGGGTGTCTTCAATACCCTCAGTTGTGCGGGTGGTGTGGTCGCGCCGGATATCATCAATCCGGTCACATCGGTGACCTATAGCAATGGTGGCGGCTCCGGTCCTTTCGTCGCCACTGTCACGCTCAGTGCTCCGCTCACTACCGATGGCTACTATCGCTTGTTCGTCTGCGGGACTACTTCCATCGTGCAAGCCAACAACAATGCCCTTGCCCTGGCTGGCAATGGCATTGCCAATGGAACCGACTTCGTCCGCAACTTCCAGCTTGTCACTCCGGCTGCCGGTGGTGGCGGCGGCGGCGGCGGTGGTGCTGGTGCTAGAGATGATGCGAAATTAGCTGTTGCTGCACTGCCTGCCACGGGTTTTGCACCTGGTCGCATTACCAAGTTGCCCGTTCAGCCAGATGAACTTGCTTACTCTGACCTCGGTGAGATGTGGATCGAGATCCCGTCCTTGGGCATCAAGACCAGCATTATCGGTGTGCCGCAGACTGCCGATGGCGAATGGGACGTGACCTGGCTTGCCAATAATGTCGGCTGGCTCAATGGCACGGCATTCCCAACTTGGGAAGGCAACTCGGTGGTGACGGCGCATGTTACCAATGCCGATGGTGTGGATGGTCCTTTTGCGAATTTGAAGAAGCTCAAGTATGGTGACCAGATCATCATCCACCTTTATGGGCAGAAGTACATCTTTGAGGTCCGAAATTCGCGCCTCAGCCGCCCATTCACCACCAGCTTCGCTTTTGAAGACCTGGAAGATGCTTCCTATCTCACTCTTATCACCTGCCAGACTTATCTCCCCAAGAGTGACACCTACATGCACCGCCGTGTCATCCGCGCCGTCCTCATCTCCGTTGAGAACGAATAATTAATAAAGCAAGAGCCAATCTCCTGTATATCGGAGGTTGGCTCTTGCACTCCATTTCAATAAATAAGCCTATAAAGATGATTTGACTTTGCTAGAACCGAAATAAATCATATAGAAAAGTGCAAAACGATTAGGTTACTGTTTTTTGTGCTCTGTTTGATCAATAAAATTAAAAGAGGAAAATTATGCAGCCCGTCTCCACCCCCATACCAGTCAAAAGCCGCGTGCAGGAACTTGCCAAACGTATCAATATGTCTGTAGATGAATTTATTGGCGAGATGCGCAAACTGGGGTGCAGTGAACCCACCGCCATGAAGATCTGGCGCGGAGAATATGAAGAGTTCGATCATTTCAACGATAACAATGTGCAATTGAGCAATTTACGCAAAGCGGCAGTCATTTTGAAAGTTGGTACAGGGTCATTATTGCCCAAATAAACCAAGGATTTATTTTTTATTTTCTTTTCACTCACCATAACAAGGAAAAATAAGGAAAAAAAAACAATGAACCAATCTTTTTTCACCAAGGTCTTCTCTGCACTATTGATCGTGATGCTGGCACTAGGG
>CAZEKK010000360.1:0-2832 GCA_964512905.1 uncultured Solirubrobacteraceae bacterium | reverse complement strand
CGGTCACATCTCGCACCAAAATCAATGCCTCTAACTTGCTCAATGGAAACAGACGCGCCTCAAACGTACCTGCCTGCCCGGTCAACTTAAAATTCTCAACCGTTCGCGGCGTTGAAAAAAATGACTCAGCAGGAATACGCGGCAACAATTTCTCGGCAACTTCACTGTTCCACAATTCATGCAAACTACCGCCGATCACCGCACCAGCCTCAAGATAAAGCGGATGCGCAGGATTCGCCGTGTAATCAAAAATTCGTCCCGAGCGATCCACACGCAAAAGCAGGTCGGGCAGCGCATCCACAATAATGCGGTTACGCCGCTCGCTCAGCCGCAACGTCTCTTCATAATGCATACGCTCAATGGCAGCCCCCAAAAGATTGGCTGTCGTTTGCACAATATCAAAACTGGTCGGCAGCCAAGAAAGCCGGTCTTCACGGTCGAACAGCCCAAGGAAGCCCCACACCCCCAGCGCCCCTTGAATGGGAACCGCCAGCATGGAAATCTTTGGCGTGCCCGTGATCTTCTCTGGCACTTCAGGAATGGAAAACACTCGGTCTGGGAATTTGGTCAACGAATCCATAAAAGGAGTGATGACCTTCTCCGCCTCAAACTCAGGAACGGTGGGGTCCACCCATTTATGCTTGATGCGTAGGCTTGAGTTTTTCGTCTCAAAGATCATGCAACTAAAAACGCCCACAGCATACCCAAGTGACTCGAGCACTTCAGGCAGACGTCCTTCAATATTCGAAGAACGGAACAAGACCGCCGTCACCTCACCAATAATGGACTGTGCACGCATGTTTCGTTTAAGCATGCGTTCATTCTGTTTACGCTCGGTAATATCGCGTGCAATGAGTTGAATATAGGCTGGCTTTTGCTCGGCATTATGCACCACTGAGGCGCTGATCTCCACCGGCAACAAGGTACCATCCTTCTTGCGAAGCGTATGTTCAAAGACATTAACACGCCGTACCAAAAGCATTTCACGCCGCGCAGATTCCCCCATTGCCAGAACATCATCCAATTTGCGCCCATCCAGATCGCCGTTTGCATAAGCCAGCAAACGACTCGCCTGCGGGTTGACCGTCAGAATATGAAAATCCATACTGATGATGAAGACGCAATCTCCGGTCTGCTCAAAGAGAGCTCGGTAATCCAAGTCGGCATTCCATTTTCCACCGGTATTCAATTGCAAGTTAACATCAACAGGCAGCAACTTCTCATCCATAAGCGACATCATCCGCTTTGAGGTCTGGCAGCACAGCCTGGATCGAACAGCCCGCCGCGCTGTCTAAAATAGTGACCTCGCCGCCCAACGAATGGAAGACTGCCCGGGCAATGGTTAGCCCCAGCCCTAAACCTTGATAATCACGTGTGGCACCCTGGCTGATCTGATAATAGCGTTCAAATACCTTTTCACGATATGCCAACGGAATGCCGGGTCCTTGATCTTCAATCGTAATCACTGCCCCGCCATTAGCCGTTGACTTGATCTTCAAAATGATTGTGCCATGCTCAGGGCTGAATTTCAGGGCATTATCGACCAAATGCAAAATTGCCTGGGTCAACTCATGACGCGGTGCTTTGATCTCATTGGAAATTGAAAAAATCGGCACAAAATTCAAGGCTTTATATTCATAACGCGGCAGCCTGCGTTTGATCGGTTGCAGGATATGCACATCAGGGTTCACGGTTTGGCGAATGTAATTCAGCTCGCCCTGGTCCAGATCCGTGAGAAGGATGATATCGGAAATCACCGCTTCCAGCCGGTCACCACTGGAGCGTGCAATGCGGATAAATTCACGCTGTTCTTCAGGCGTTTCAAATTTGTGGTTTGCCGCGATCTCAAGAAACATCATCACATTGCTCAACGGCGTACGAAGTTCATGGTGGAAGTTCTGCATCAACTCGCGGCGCAGCTTCTCAATATCATGCCCTTCCCCGCGCATGGCTTCGTCACGTCCCAGCTTTTGAGCACCGTGTACGCGCCGCAGAACAGCATCGACGCGTGCCGCCAGTTCATCGATCTCAAATGGCTTGGTAATGTAGTCGTCTGCGCCGCCGCGAATCCCCGTCACACGGTCATCCACTGTGGTGCGCGCTGTGAGATAGATCAACGGAATAGATGCCAGAAGCGGGTCTGAACTGAATTGTTTCTTCATCTCGAAGCCATCCAGCACGGGCATCATCACATCTGAAATGATCAGGTCAGGCAGGTTCTCTTTGGCTTTAAGGATGGCATCACTGCCATTTTCAGCCGTAATCACCCGGTAGCCCTGGCGGGACATTGCAGCAGAGAGTCCCATGCGAATGGAGACTTCGTCTTCAACGATCAATATAAGGGTATCCAGAGATTTTTCTGGTTTAGTAGTCATCATCACACCTGTCTCCGATTATCCCCGCAATACCGATTTCAATCATAAAAATACCATGACAAATTCATCAAGCAAAATGAGAAAGCAATGCTTAAATTCGTGACACGAATAAAAGATTAATGGGTTTAAGCTCATATCATCTTCTCATAAAAGGATAATTCATGACTACGCTAGCTCCCACACTTACGAATCTATATTTCCCGAATATCCTGCCCCGTTTGCGAGATCTTTTTCTCATTCTGGCAGGCTCCTGGCTGGTGGCTCTCTTTGCTCAAATCGAAATTCCGCTGCAACCGGTTCCCATCACCGGGCAGACGTTTGCTGTGTTATTGGTTGGGGCTGTGCTGGGGTCGAAGCGTGGTGCCCTGGCGTTGGTGGCTTACTTAACTCAAGGGGCTCTAGGACTGCCGTTCTTTGCCGGAGGGGCAAGCGGCTTGGCAATATTGAGCGGAGTCTG
>CAZEKK010000359.1:0-2839 GCA_964512905.1 uncultured Solirubrobacteraceae bacterium | reverse complement strand
CGGGCCGGTGTGCCGACACTCCCGGCCGCATGCTCGATCCCTCCCGCCAGGCTGCGCCGGCCCTCGGCGAATCGCTCGACCAGGCCCCGATGTCGCGCCTGCATCGGCGCTTCTGGCTGCTCGCGGCGCTGGGCATCATGCTCGACGGTTTCGACTTCTTCATCATCGGCGTGGCGAACCCGCTCATCGCGCAGGAGTTCGGCCTCTCGGACGTCGAGAAGGGCCTGGTCTCCGCGGCGGCGATCGTCGGCGCGATCGTCGGGGCCGGGTTCCTCGGCCCGCTCGCCGACAAGGTGGGCCGGCGCCGGCTGTTCCGGCTCGACCTGTGGCTGTTCGTCGCGTTCTCGCTCCTGTGCGTGCTCGCGTGGGACGCGTGGTCGCTGATCGGCTTCCGGTTCGTCCTCGGGATCGCCATCGGCCTCGACTACCCGATCGCGGCCAGCTACCTGGCCGAGATCCTGCCGGCCAAGGCCCGCGGCCGCTGGCTGGTCGGGGCGTTCAGCCTCCAGGCGGCGGGGATCCTGCTCGGCGCGCTCGTCGGGGTGGTCGTCCTCGGCCTGCTGCCCGAGATCGAGTCGTGGCGGATCATGCTCGGGTTCGGCGCCCTGCCGGCGCTGGTGATCATCTGGCTGCGGCGACGGACGCCGGAGAGCCCCCGCTGGCTCGCCCAGAACGGGCGCGAGCGCGAGGCGGAGGAGATCGGCGAAGCGCTCGCCGGCCATCCGGTCGCGGTCACCGACGCCGACCGCGCCCGCCGCGAGGCGCCGCCGGAGGGCCTGCGCGCGTTCGTGGCGCCCCAGCTCTTCTCCAAGCGCTTGCGGCGCCTGACGATCCTCACGGCGGTGCCGTGGTTCCTGATGGACATCGCGACCTACGGCGTCGGGATCTTCACCCCGACGCTGCTCGCGGCCCTGGCCCTCGCCGGCCCGGACGCGACCTTCATGGCCGACGACATCGCCTCGACGGAGGGCACCGCGCTGCTCGACGTGTTCCTGGTCGTCGGGTTCGGCATCGCGATCCTGCTGGTCGAGCGGGTGGGGCGGATCCGGCTGCAGCTCGTCGGCTTTCTCGGCATGGCAGTCGCGCTGGCGACGCTGTCGGTCGCCGACGGCCTCAGCGGCGGCGGTGACGAGCACCTCCCGCTCGTGGTGCTCGGCTTCGCGCTCTTCAACACCGCGATGAACGCCGGGCCCAACGCGACGACCTACGCGCTCCCTGCCGAGGTGTTCCCCGGCGAGGTCCGCGCCGCCGGCCACGGGTTCGCCGCGGCGTGCGCGAAGACCGGCGCGGCGCTGGGCGTGTTCCTGTTTCCGATCCTGCTGGCCGACCTCGGCAGCAGCACCCTGCTCGCGATCCTCGCGGGGACGTCGCTCGCCGGCCTGGCAGTCACGTGGTGCTTCCGCGTCGAGCCCAAGGGCCGGGGCCTGGCGGACGTCTCGGGCGCAGGCGTGGCCGCGGTCGCGCCGCGGCCGGTGCCGCCGTGAGCCCCGGCCGGGGCGGCGCGCCGGGACGCATCCGTCCGCCCCGGCGCCCGCGCCCTACCGGTCGCGCAGCGCCATCACGCCGCCGACCCCGCCGACGTAGGCGGTGGTCTTCCCGGTCCGCGGGTTGCGGCCGAGGGCGATGCCGGCGTAGTGGTTGTTGAAGAGCCCGCCGGCTCCGGCCAGGCGCTTGAACACGACCTTGCCGGTCCTGTAGCTCAGCGCCGCCCAGTACCAGGGATCGGCCCCGGCCGGGTCGCGGACGTTCTCGAATCCGTAGATCAGCCCGTTGGCGGTCGAGCCCTTCGGCACCACCGACGGGAACCGGACCTGCGAGTTCGTCCACACCTTGCGGCAGCCCGAGCCGTCGGGCTTGATGTCGATCCGGGTCACGCCCGGCTCGGACACGAGGTTGCGGTCGCCGCCGAGCGCCGCGCCCCCGGGCAGGACGTCGTTCCACTTCGCCAGGTCGTAGCCGTAGTTGTTCTCGACGATGATCGAGCGGCCCATCGCGATCAGGGAGTTCTCGGTCGCGCTGGCGCCCTTGCGGAAGACCGGCACCTCGCAGACGACGCGCTTCTGGCCGCGGGCGAGGCGGTCCCCGGTGCGGTAGACCACCACGTTCATCGGGTCGGCGTTGTCGGTCACCGCGACGAACGCCGGCACGGTCGTGCCCTTGGGGACCCTGCCGGCCGGCCAGATGAGCGTCGGCGTGGTGCCCGAGCCGGCGTTGATCTGGCCGGGCTTGGAGATCCCGCTGTTGCGGTATCTGACGCGCCAGGCGAGCCGCGGCCGCAGGCCGCTCCCGATCCGGAACTTGTACATCGCCTTGTCGGAGACGATGTAGACGCCGTCGCTGGCGACCGCGAAGGAGTTCTCGATCTCCTCGTTGAGCAGCACCGAGCCGCAGCGGCCCGTCTTCGGATCGAGAGCGCCGACGGTGCCCTTCGAGCGGCCGACGAACCAGTAGCGGCCCTTCGTGTCCGGCAGGGTCGAGGGCATGCGCTCATCGGGCTGCAGGCAGGGCTTGGGATCGTAGGCGGCCACCTGGCGGAAGCGCGGCGCCCCGCCCGCATCCTCGGCCGCGATGACCAGGATCCGCCGGTCTGCGGACGCGACGACGACGCGGTCGCGGTGGTCGAGGTAGAAGTACGCGCCGCCGGTCGTGTTCAGCGCCGGGTTCGTGCCCGCGGGCGGCGGGACGAACGGAAGCTGCAGGAAGGCCAGCGTGTCGAGCGTCACGGGATCGAGCATGTAGAGCGCCGGGCCCTGGCCGAGGTTCGTGCACGAGCCGATCAGGCGCCCCTTGCGGTCGAACGTCAGCGTGATGCAGGTGCGCCCGAAGCCCGTCGACAGGA
>CAZEKK010000358.1:0-2847 GCA_964512905.1 uncultured Solirubrobacteraceae bacterium | reverse complement strand
CCAGATCGCCGCGCCGATCGCCGGTCCGGGCTCGTCGTCGTCCTCGCGATTGGCGAGGGCGGCGACGCTCGCGCCGGTCTCGCGGTCGTAGCCGACGTAGGTCGAGAAGCCGCCATACGCGCCGTCGTGCCCGACGACCGGCCCGTCGATCACCACGCCCAGGCCGTAGCCGTCGCTGCCGGGCGTCGCGGCGGTCATCGCCCGCACCGACGCCGGCGCGAGCAGGCGCCCCCCGAAGACGCCGGCGGCGAAGCGGGCGAGGTCCGGAGCCGTCGCGGCGATGCCGCCGTCGGTCCAGACCGGGCCGATGGCGTCCGCCGGGGGCCGGGTGCCGGCGAACGTCCCGACGAGCGTGCCGTCGATCAGTTCGGACCCGCGCGCGAGCCGGAAGCCGGGAAGCCGCTCACGGAACGAGAACGACCGCAGGCCCAGGGGACTCGCCACCAGGCGCTGCAGCGCCGCCTCCACGCTCCCGCCGGTCGCCCGCTCGATGACGCGGCCGAGCAGGACGTAGTTGCTGTTCGTGTACGCGAACCGCGATCCGGGCGCGAAGGCCGGCCGCCCGCGCGCGATCGCGCGGATCACCTCGTCGCGCGTCCACGGGTGGCGTGGGTCCTCGGCGGCGGCGTCAAGCGCGGGGTCGTCGTACTCCGGCAGCCCGCTGCGGTGGGCGAGCAGCATCCGCACGGTGATCCGGCCGGCGTTCGGCACGCCGGGGGCGAAGCCGCTCAGGCGGTCGTCGAGCGACAGGCGGCCAGCCTCGACGAGCCGCATGACCATCGCGGCCACCGCGAGCTTGGTCACCGAGGCGAGGATGAAGCGGTCGGCGCGGCGCAGCCGCTGCGCCCGGCCCGGCCCGAGCCGTCCGGAGGCGCCCGACCACGCGACCCGGCCGTTCACGGCGAGGGCGGCCGCCGCGCCGGGCGTGCCGGCCGCGCGGCGGGCCCGGTCGAGGACCGCCTGGAGCCGCGCGGCGTCCCCGGTCGCAGCAGCGTCCGGCGTCGGCCGCGGCGCTGCCGCCGCGCCGCCGCTGCCGCTGTCGCCGCAGGCGCCGCTGGCGGCCGCCGCGGCGAGCAGTGCTGCCGCGAGCGCGCGGCGCCGGCGGCCGGCGCCGGTCACAGCGCAAGCCCGACGAGGACCGGCTCGGGCTCGAGGTCGACCCCGAAGGCGTCGAACACGCCGTCGCGCAGCTCGCGGGCAAGGGCCACGAGCTCGGCGGCGCTTCCGCCGCCGCGGTTCGTGATGGCCAGCGTGTGCTTCGTCGACAGCCGGATCGCCCCGGCGCCGTGCCCGCGCGCGAAGCCGGCGCGCTCGATCAGCCAGGCCGCCGACGTCTTCGTGCGGCCGTCGGCCTCCGGGAAGGCGGGCGGCTCGCCGTCGGGTCCGAGGCGCGCGGCGACTCGGCGCCGCAGGTCGGCGAAGGCCTTCTCGTCGAGGATCGGATTGGTGAAGAACGACCCGGCCGAGGCGGTGTCGGGATCGGCGGGGTCGAGCACCATGCCCTTCGCGCGCCGCAGCGCCAGCACGGCGTCGCGCACTGCGGGCATCGGCGCGCGGTCGCCCGGCTGCACGCCGAGCGCCCGGGCAAGCTCCGGGTAGCGGATCGGGCCCGACCGCCGGGCCCGGTCCAGCCCGAACGTGACGGCGAGCACGACGTGGCGCTCGCTGCGCTTGAACGCCGACCCCCGGTAGGTGAAGCCGCACTGCGCGGGGGCGAGGTCGACGATCTCCCCGGCCTCGCGATCGTAGGCGCGGACGCTGCGGATCGTCTCGGCGACCTCCTGGCCGTAGGCGCCGACGTTCTGGATCGGGGTCGCGCCGGTCGACCCGGGGATCCCGGCGAGGCACTCGACGCCGGCGAACCCGTGCTCGACCGCCCGGGTGACGACCGCATCCCACGGCTCGCCCGCCTCGACGGTCAGGCCGACCTGGCCGTCCCGCGGGGCGATGTGCAGCCCGCGGCTGGCGATCCGCACCACCGTGCCCGCGAACCCGGCGTCGGATATCACGACGTTCGAGCCGCCGGCGAGCACGAGCACCGGATCGCCGGCGGCGTCGGCGGCGCGCACGACCGCGACGGCCTCGTCGGCGGTCTCGGCCTCGACGAGGCGCCCCGCCGGGCCGCCCAGGCCGAGCGTGGTCAGCGGGGCGAGCGGAGCGTCGTCCTCGATGCGCACGCCGGGAAGGGTAGGCGCCGACGCCGTCGCGGCCGTCGTTCACCGTCCGTTCACCTCCGCGGCGCAACGCCGCGCCCGCGCGGGGGACGGGGCCAGCACGGCCCGCTGCGCCGGAACGCGGCGCGGCCGCCGCTACCCTGAATCTGCGCCCGCAATCCTGGAGAGAACACCATGAGCCTCGCCGACTTCCTCTTCCGCCGCACAACCGAACTCCCCGCGCCCGAGGATGCGCTGCCCGGCCGCGACACGCCGATGCCGGTCCCCGCCCGCCACGCGGTGCTCGGGACGCCGCTGCAGCCGCCGTTCCCCGAGGGGACCGAGCGCGCGGTGTTCGGGCTGGGCTGCTTCTGGGGCGCCGAGAAGGCGTTCTGGGCCCTCCCGGGCGTCTACACGACGGCGGTCGGCTACGCCGGCGGCTTCACCCCGAACCCGACCTACGAGGAGGTCTGCTCGGCGCGCACCGGACACAACGAGGTCGTGCTCGTCGTCTACCGCCCGGACGAGGTCGGCTACGACGACCTGCTCAAGGCGTTCTGGGAGGCGCACGACCCGACGCAGGGGATGCGCCAGGGCAACGACGTCGGCACGCAGTACCGCTCGGGGATCTACACCTCCGGCGGCGCCCAGCAGGCGGCCGCCGAGGCGTCCCGCGAGCGCTACCAGGCGGCGC